>JAFQKZ010000061.1 GCA_017414725.1 Clostridia bacterium | reverse complement strand
ACTATCACAAGTATATAAACTTTCTCTTCATCGGTCAGCGAACTCAGATATACTAGTTATTTCGTTTTCAGTTTGTATTAACAAAGAGCTATCAGGTTATAAATATAATTTTTACTAACCACTGACAAATATCGCAACTTCGGATCCATAGTCTAGTAAATTTCCCGGATCATAATATTTATACCCTGTAACTATTCCCTCAGGGAAATTTTTATTTGGCTGTATCAATCTAATAGGAACAAAACCCATATCAGTCAATAATAAAGAAGCTTCTGAAAGAGTTTTCCCGGCAATATCCGGCAAAGCTCTTTTTGAGGGGCCTTTACTGATATTTACAGCTATTGTCGAGTTTTTGTACATTTCTTCACCATAGCTTGGGGTTTGCGATATTACACAATTTTCTGCGATAGTATCATGAAATTCTTCCGATAAAACTATTATTTCATATGGTAAATTTTTGTTTTTTTGTATCTGATCAAGATTTTTACCAATAAGCTGTGGCGCTTCGATCTTTTCGAGATTTTGATCGATATTATCTAAAACTGAATTTACTTCTTCCATAATATTTTCTTTAGTATTATTACTTGATATCGATGATTGTTCAGATGGCACATCCTTATCTTTTAGCCAAAACCAATATACTCCAAAACATACCAATAAAACTAAAGTTGCAGATAAACACGATATGATTCCCCAAATATTTATATTTGAGTTTTTTTCGAATTTTTCTTGGGTACTCTCTAAATTAAAATCTTCTTTACTAGGAGTATCATATATATTTTTGACCTGCAACATTGGTGAATCAGATAACTCTACGCGCAAAGTTTCAAAAGAGATTGTTCTGTTTTCCGGGTCTACTCTTAATGCGTTTGCAATAGCCGAAATTATATTCTCCGGAATTTCTTTTAATAAATTCGAAGTTATCAATAGACGATCTTTTTGTTTGCGTTCAGGTGCCGATATCGGATATTCTCCACTTAATACAAAAAACAAAGTTGCGGCATATCCATAAACGTCCGTAGTTTCAGTCAGTTCTGCTCCGGGAATATATTGTTCCAAAGCAGAGCATCCGGCATATAACTCGCTTTCGATTAATTTTCCTGACGCCCGTAATTCGTTAGTAGAAAAACCTGTTAATTTTATTTTATTATCGTTAGTCAGAATTATATTTTCAGGAGTTATTCCAAGATGTAATACTCTGTGACTTGCCATTTTAATTAGAGAAGACAAAAACGGCATAAATATAAGCTTAGCTTCATCCCAAGATAATACTCCGTGCTGATTGCTAATATACTCGTTTAACTTAACACCGTCTACCCATTCCATAATTATATAACAAGTATTATTTTGTTCCAAAATATCATAAATTGCTGTTATAGAATTTAAATTTCTAAGTTTTGCTATAGATCTAAAATAACTTAGAAATTTCTGCATAAACACATTAAATTTATCTTGATCTGTTATATTAATATTTTCGTTGTTTGGATCTCTGGTACAGTATTTATCTGGAAAAAATTCTTTTATATATATTTTAGATTTTTTTGTATTGTCATAGCCTATATAATTCAGACTTTCAGCATTGCGAGACAAACCACGCCCGAGTACATATCTATCGCTAATAATTGTTTTTTTAGGTAAAAACAATTCAGGTTGAGGACTATCAGAACACGTTTTACAATTATTACATATATCGCAGTTTTCTTCCATAGGAGACATACAGTTCATACATAAATTCAACATAAACTATCTAAGACCTCCTGAATAATAAATTTCTAACTAAATTCTACAAAAATAGCATCTCTTTTTACTAATATTTTATTTTCTGTGTTTAGATAAAGTTTGTCAAATTAAATTTTGTTTATATGTTACAATAAAATGTATAATTGTGTAACAAAAAGAAACCACGTGAAGCATGGTATAGTACATACACGCACAATAATATGCTCTTCTCCCACCTTATCGTT
>JAFQKZ010000060.1 GCA_017414725.1 Clostridia bacterium | reverse complement strand
TAGAGTCGTCTCAAATCTTGTCCGGAAGAAAGACGACTATTTTTTTGTGTTGTTATTGTTGGCTGAGAATACAACCAGAAAATACATAACAAAAATGGAGAAGAAAAAGATCTTACTCAACATATCGCTCACCTCCCATTTTTAGATATAGGGAGAGAAGCGAGCCGTCTTCCATAGGCAAATTCCTACTACTGGGATTATTATATCATGCTTAATTTTATTGATCAATAGATTTAACAAAAAATTTATTTTTAAAATATAATTGACAAAAAAGATGTAAAAATATATATTAAAAGTAGCAGGATTGACCGTTTGAAGAACGGCTCGCCTCCGTTAAACAAAAATTGATTTTAGAGTCGTCTCAAATCTTGTCTGGAAGAAAGACGACTATTTTTTTATGCTTAAACTTTCGATAATTTTATATACGACAACCAAAATAAGAAGCGTAAAAACTTGTTCAAACATATCGCTCACCTCCCGTTTTTTAGATTTAGGGAGAGAAGCGAGCCGTCTTCCATAGGCAATTTCCTACTACTAAAATTATTATATCATACTTAATTTTATTAATCAATATATTTAACAGAAAATTTATCTTAAAAATATAATTGACAAAAAAGATGTAAGAATATATATTAAAAGTAGTAGGATTAACCGTTTGAAGAACGGCTCGCCTCCAAAGTCAAAGATTAAAGCAAAAAGCCATCTTCTTGTTCGGAAGAAAGACGGCTTTAATTTTTTGTGTTGTTATTGTTGGCTGAAAATACAACCAGAAAATACATAACAAAAATAGAGAAGAAAAAGATCTTACTCAACATATCGCTCACCTCCCATTTTTTAGATATAGGGAGAGAAGCGAGCCGTCTTCCATAGGCAAATTCCTACTACTAAAATTATTATATCATGCTTAATTTTATTGGTCAATAGACTTAACTAAAAATTAATTATCTAGCTAAATATAATGAAATGGCGGTTCTGTTAGGTAGTTTGATTATTGAACCGGCTTGTAATTTTTCGCTTATATCTAATCCGTTGAAAGTCGCGATAGCTGTAGCATATTTAGTATCTTTATAATAATTTTCGGCAATAGAAGTAATATTGTCTTTATCTTGGACGATGTAATCTTCGAATTCCATATCAAGACCTTCGGATAGTGTAATATCAGAATTTGAATCATCGCCGGACTGATTATCTATATTTTCAGCAGAAATATTTTTATCGCTTTCATCTTGGGTATTAGCGTTATACGCTGTATCTCCGATAGTGGCCAATACAGGCGTGGTCCCGGATCTGTTATCTTTAGTGAGATTATTATAAACCAAATAAAAAACGCTTAAGACCAATAACAATGTAACAGAAGTTTTTGTAAGTTTTGTGATAATAGGTTTTCTAAGATTATACAAATATTTTATATAAGAAAGCCAAGAACTGGTTTTTGAAACTTCTTCGGCTTTTTTGAGTTCTATGATCATTTCCGGGATAGACGAATAGACGTTATTTTTACACTTATCGAGAACAATATGAAGAGATTTATTAAATCCCATAGAACATTCGGGTTCTAAAATAGTATAAATAATATCGTGAATATTTTTATAGATTAATTTCTGGCGATTTTTTTCGTCAGAGTATTTATTTAAATTTTTCAAATTCCCGTTGAATATAATATTTTTATCTGTGTTAATCAAGATATTTTCGGGTTCAGTAAGACACCCCAGGATTTCGTCCGGAATTTTAATCATGTTATAAATACGAATAAGAATTTCTTCGAGAATAGTACATCTTTCTGAGAAATGGCTGTTATTAAATTTTTTATTAAAAAAAGTCGTGATATTTTTTAATTGATGATATTTAAATACAGCATAATATTTATTGTTTTCTATAAAAAAATTCACATATTCTTTTGGTTTACTTTTAGATTTAAAGCCGGAAAATAATATCTCAAGAATTTCGGTATTATTTTTGTCATAGTCAAATTGATTCAAAATATATAGATTATCTAAAGTATTTTGGTCTTGATAGGCTATTAAAGTATTGTAATTATAATTTTCGTTTGAGTACAAATTTGCTATAATAACGTAATTTTGATTTTTGTTAATATTAGACATAAATTTTTCGGCACCTCTTTATGAAAATTTAAGAGAATTTATGAAAAATTGAACAAATAAAACATATTTATTTCGCTTGACTAGATATTTATATGATAATATACTATATAACACAAGTCAACAGCAAACTGGTTATTATAATTTTTTGTGATATTTGCATAATTTCAGGTTTTCCCAAAAAATAAATTATAGTGAGGGGATTTGTATGAGCGAAAAAACTAAAGAAATCAGAAAAACCAAAAATAATAATATTATCAAGATTTCTGAATATTTATCTAATCCTGTGATAAAGTACGGATTTATATCTATAATTTTAATAATACTAGGATTTATATCGCAGTATTTTTTAAATAAACCTAATTTTGGTACATTTTTGAGTTCAGACATGGACCTCTCTAATAACGTGTATATTTTGGGGGTAGACGAAAACAAAGACGAATACAAAATCACAAAAATTTCTGATACGGGAGCTACAAAATTTCAAATTAAACTCGAAAAATCCGATAATAAACACGAGTATAATTACAGAAATTTAGAAGCAGACTCCAAGGGAAATATATATATAGTAAAACAACAAAAAGATCTTGAAGCTGTAGTGGCAGATAAGACTTTATATCCCAGTTTGTACGAAAAAGTCATAATGTATGATAACAACGGAAATTATATAAAAGAAGTAGCAACAATAGATTTTTCAAATGATCCTACACCCCCTGTTACGCCGTATATACGAAAATTACAAATAGTAGATCAAAATTTAATAATAATCGCACGTGATGGTAATTATTATGATATTATTTCTGCAAGTCCGTTATTAGACGAAGCACCCAGAAAAATTAAATCTTTTGAGATAAAACCTGAGGGAGCTGTAACGAGCCAAGAATATCAATGGGTCAGCGATATGAGTGTATTGTCTACGGGAAGAATTTTTTACTCAACTCTGAACGGAAAATTATTCGGGACAAACAATAATGGTGAATTTGAAGATTTCTCAAGCGTCATGCCGACGGGTAATTTTATAATTACAGATATGAGCGTAGACAGTGATGATAATTTATACTTCACAGATACAGTATCCGGTAAATTTTACAAATTAAACACAAAAAGTATATCTTTACAGAATTTATATAATTTAGACAGTCAACTTGGTACTCCGAATAACGAAACTTTAAGAGACATAAAAAATATAAAAAGCTTAGATACCGGGGAATTTTTCGGTGAATCTAAATCATATAAAAAGAGTTTTTATGTAAGATTCGGAGCTAACAGCAGTTATTTAGTCGGGGATTTACGCGGATCGTTTTTCCCGTGGGGCTTTATAATTATGATATTTACCATAATTCTGGTACTGTTAATATTTTATGTAATTAAATATTTGGCAAAACTGGAATTAAAAAGAATTCCGTTGGTATTTAGAATATTATCTATGTTTTTACCTGTGTTTGTAATTTCTATGATAGTGCTTACGTTTGTGAACACAACTGACGGAGTATCTGAATATTTAGATTTATTGCGGAGCGAACAGAAAAGAGGAGCTAAAACTGCTGCAGATTTAATTTCGGGCGATGAGTTTGAAGCTTTAAATCACGTATCGAGTTACATGAACTCTGATTATTTAAAACTAAAAAATTCTATTAATAAAAGTACCGGTGAAATATTTAACAAAATCGGTGACAGAAGTGATTATATAGTAACTTATATAGAAAACTACGGTAATTTGTATTCGAGTATAAATACTAAATATGATTTAAACTCAGGGTCTTACAATAGACTAAAATATACAAATCCGGATATGGTCCCAAATTGTTACAGTATTATAGATAATATTCTCGAAAGAACTGAAGTCGAAAAAATATATAATATTTGGAATAAATTTAAAAACGTAAATAACACAGAAGAATATATAGTTGAAAAATTTGACGATGTTTACGGAAGTTTAACAGCGGCGTTTGCTCCGATAAAAGACTCAAATAACAGAGTTGTAGGCATCGTAGGAAATTTCTTAGACGAACATACGCATAATAACAGAGAGTTCTGGAAGATATTACAACACTCTGCGGCGTTAATATTAGTAATAACAGTATTATTGACGATATATATTTGTTTTGTAATAAAATGGGCTTTAAGACCGTTGAAGACTATAGAAAATTCTATAAAAGAACTCGAAACAGGCGATTCTTGGGATACCAGAATAGTCGTGAAATCAAAAGATGAACTTGCAGATATAGCCGAAGCATTTAATTTAATGTCCGAAAAAATAGAAAGATATACTTCAAATTTAATTAGATTAAACAAAGAATATATAAGATATATACCTGATAAGTTATTTAAATTAATAGATAAGTCCAAAATAACTCAGGTGAATTTGTACGATAATAAATTTTCTTTTATGAACATGATATACGTGAGTTTTAATATATCTTGTTATGATCAGTTTAATTTTGAGAGCCAAAACGAAGTCTTTGATGAAATTAACAAGTGTTATGAAAAATTATTTCAGACTATTGAAGAACATCAAGGTATAGTTCATTCTTTTGACGGTTTGAGTTTACTTGCACTTTTCCCGGATGATACAAATTGTGCTTTTGATGCATCTTTAGAATTTAAAGATCTGGACATACATGAAAATATTAAAGAAAAAATGCATATTTTAGTTGGTGCGGGAGACTCTCTAATTGGTATTTCCGGTGACCCCGAAAGACGTGGCGTGATTTTAATCTCGGACGAGCTTATGCAGCTGTTTAATATGGACATTAAACTTACTGTTTTGGGAATAAGACACATTGTGACCGAAAATATAGTTAAAAATATCAAAAAATCCGATAATATTTCTTATAGATATATCGGTCGTGCCGAAAATTCCAATGGTATTGGCTTTACAAATATTTATCAAATAATCGAAAGTGATAATAAATATCGAAAAGATTTATATGTGTCTACTATGGAGTTATTTGAAACCGGTGTTAAATTATATCTGGATAGCAGATTCGAGGACGCTCGTAAAATATTCGCACAAGTAATCAGAACAAATGCTAATGATAAAGTAAGCATGAGATACTTAATGTTATGCGATGAAGAAATAAATAAAATTAATCAAATTGGCGTAACTAAAAATTTTACAGGTTATTTAATTTAAGTATTAATATTAAAAATTAAATTAGATAGGGCGGTTGTAATTTATGTCGATTATAACAGATGTGTTCTCGAAAGTAGCGACTTCTCTGCAGACAAGATTAACCGGTATGGCTGCGTTTACCGTAAAAATACAGAATTTCGGAACTAAAGCAGCAACTGTAGTTTCCGGAAAAGTTCAGCAAATCATACAGTCTTTAATATCGCCACCGCAAAGCAAAAAAGATTATTTCAAAATCTTTGGCATATATGTTTCAAAAAAATTCGTAACTACTGGTCTTATAGTCTTGGGAGTCTTGGGATATATGTTAGTTTCTATTATAATTCCCTGGGCCGAGGG
Source organism: Clostridia bacterium (assembly GCA_017414725.1). GTDB lineage: Bacteria > Bacillota > Clostridia > Oscillospirales > Acutalibacteraceae > UMGS1491. The sequence goes on along the minus strand of JAFQKZ010000060.1, from coordinate 1,236 downwards.
CAATCTTTGGACTACAAATTTAAAAGTTGACAGTATAAAATATTCGAAATTTAACGGAAAAACTCGAGTTTATGACCAAAATAATAATTTAATTTTTGAAGGAAAATTAAAATCCGGAAAACCCGAAGGTCCCGGCGTACAGTATTTTGCTAATAATACAATAAAATATAAAGGTGAATTTGTAGGCGGAAAATATCACGGCGAAGGAGATTTGTATGGCTCTGACGGAATTATTATGTACTCCGGGCAATTCGAAAATAATAATTATCACGGCGAAGGAAAATTATATAATAATATCGGAAAAGTAATATATATCGGTTCTTTTGAAGTAGGCCAGAGATCCGGTCGTGGCATAGAGTATGACCCAAATACTATGCTTAGAAAATATTACGGAGAATGGGCTAACGGTGTACAAAACGGCCAAGGTGTACAATACGAATCTGATGGCCTGAACATAAAATACGAAGGTAATTTCAAAGACGGAACATACGAAGGAGAAGGAAAATTATACACCAACGGTATTTTAAAATACTCCGGTTCGTTCTCGAATAATTTATATAGCGGTTTCGGAAATTTATATGATCTCGATACAGGATCTTTAATATATTCCGGAAATTTCCGTGACGGAATTTATAACGGCACAGGTACTTTATATGATCCCAGAACTTCCGTGATTTTATACGAAGGCTCGTTCTCTCAGGGCAAAAAACAAGGAGTCGGTACTTCATATGATGATCTGGGTTCTAAAAAATTCGACGGGCGTTTCCGTGGCGACAGTATAGATTATATAGAATATCTGGGTAAATCTCCTGAAGACGTAAGTAAAGTCTTTGGAAAAGAAACATATAAAACTGAAGTTGACGGAAAAAATATTATTACTTATTTGGGGTTAGACGTATCTGTTGTATTTAAAATCGATGAAGAATCCGGAGAATATGTTTGCGAAAAATTAATTCTGGGTACAAAAGAACAATTTATGGGTCTTGGTGCGCAAAGTACAGCTGTTGAAAGACGTGCAGTCATGGGCGAACCGTTCTCTTCAATAAATTATACTTGCCCGAATTATTACAAAACTATTTTCTCGAATCTCGCTGTTAATATAAATAATATTTCTTCTGTACCTAGTGACAAGTATGTTCTGGATAATTATTTCATAAGATTTTATTTTAACGACGGTCGCACAGAATTAAAATGCGTAGAAATTTGTTCTATGTAAATTTTAATAAATAATTTTTA
>JAFQKZ010000007.1 GCA_017414725.1 Clostridia bacterium | reverse complement strand
GATAATTTCGAAAACGCGGTGATGGGTGTCATCGCGTCTATATTTAATTCGCGGAGCTCTTGAATAATGTCTTTGTACTTTAGAATTTCTTTTTTGCTGTCATAATCAAAAGTTTCATTGGTGATATTTGAATATTTTGTGAACTGAGGATTTTTCTCAAGATTATGTTCAAGGTTAAAAAGAATTTCTTTTGCACGAGAAATAATATGATTGGGGATACCTGCGAGTTTTGCGACTTCGATTCCATAACTATCATCGGCGGCTCCCAGAGAAATCGTACGTAAAAATACTATGTCATCGCCTATCTTTTTTACCGCTATATTGTAATTTTTAATGTTATGTATTTCGTCGGTAATAGACGTAAGTTCGTGATAATGCGTGGCAAAAAGAGTCTTAGCTCCCAGCCGTAGAGGATCAGCGACGAACTCTAATACTGCTCGGGCGATACTCATACCATCAAAAGTTGATGTTCCGCGTCCTATTTCGTCAAGTATTAATAGGCTGTTATGTGTAGCGTTCTTCATGATTTCAGCTACTTCGTTCATTTCTATCATAAATGTAGATTGTCCGGACGCCAGATCGTCAGAAGCTCCAATACGTGTGAATATATTATCGACTATGCCTATGGTCGCACATTCAGCAGGTACAAAGCTCCCCATTTGGGCTAACAGTACAGCTAAAGCTGTTTGACGCATATAAGTTGATTTTCCGGCCATGTTCGGTCCAGTAATAATCGCAACGGTGTTTTTATCGGTGTCTAGCAATATATCATTGGGCACAAAATCAGTATCTTTTACAAGTGCTTCAACTACAGGATGACGACCTTGTTTAATATTTATAACTCCGGGGTCTTGTATCTCAGGTTTTACGTAATTATAAGTGCTGGCAACAAGAGCAAGAGATTGCAATACGTCTATAATAGCTATAATACTTGAAGTGTTGGTAACTCTTGTAAAATTCTCAGCAACTTTGTTACGAATCTCCTCGAAAACTTTGTATTCTGCATCACAAATTCTTTCTCTGGCAGTTAAGACACGGGCTTCGAGTTCCTTTAGTTCTATAGTAGTATATCTCTCACAATTCGATAAAGTTTGTTTACGAGTATAACTATCAGGTACTAATTTCTTATACGAATTTGTAACTTCAATGTAGTATCCGAAAATTTTATTATAATTTATTTTTAGTTTTGGAATCCCCGTAGATTCGCGTTCTCGTTGCTCAATACTATTAATTAGATCTTCAGTTTCATATATATCTTTTCTATAATTATCTATTTGTTTGTCATATCCGGTTTTAATTATATTTCCTTCTTTTAAGCTAGTCGGAGGATCATCAGCGATAGAACTATTAATTAATTCGTAAATATCTTCCAATACATCAAATTTTAAATATTTATCTCGTAAAAATTTACTGTCTGTACATTCGAGTAAAGATTTAATATGTGGCAATTTTGCAAGAGCGTTGGAAAAAGTTTTTAAGTCACGTGCGTTAGCAGATGAATAAGTAATCTTTGTCATAATTCTTTGGATATCGTGCACGCCTGACAATAACTCTGTCAGGCCACTTCGAACCATAGGATTCTCGATAAATTCCGAAACAGAATCCTGACGTGCCAGAATTTGTTCTTTATTAATTAACGGCCGTTCAATCCATGTTCTTAGCAATCTTTTACCCATAGCAGTTTTAGTTTTGTCCAAAACCCCTAACAAAGAGCCACGCTTAGAACCGGTTCTCATAGTTTCCATTAGTTCTAAATTTCTAATAGTATTTAAATCCAGACCCATATAATCCGAACGATCGTAAAACATAGGTATTCCTATATTATTTAAAGAACCTTTTTGAGTATTTTTTAGATATTCTATTAAATAAACCAGACTTTTGATACAGTGATTTTTAGATTCTAAATTAATTTGATTTAGATTTTTGAGTTTAAAATGTTTCGTTATGTAATTTATCGAATCTTGATCATCAAACTTTTCTTCAAGCACTTCAGCACTGCAATTTGATAATTTTTCTTTTAAAAACGATGCTAATTGTCTATAAATATCCGGCGGTGTAATATATAAAATTTCTCTTGGTCCAAATTTGCCTAGTTCAATTTTGATTTGACTAATTAAATTATCATCTTGCCCAAAAATCTCACTAACTTTAAGTTCCCCGGTTGAAACGTCACAAAAAGAAATACCTGCTATACGCTCTGAATTATTATAGTAAATTGAACAGATATAATTATTTCTTGATTCGTCCAACATACTGCCTTCGATAATAGTACCCGGAGTAATTACTCGTACGACTTCACGCCTTACCAGACCACGAGCTTCAGATGGATTTTCCACCTGTTCACAAATTGCAATTTTATAGCCTTTAGATATAAGCCTGGAAATATAAGCTTCAGAACTATGATACGGCACTCCACACATAGGAGCACGTTCTTTTTGCCCGTAATCACGACCTGTTAAAGTCAAGTCGAGTTCTTCAGATACAAGTTTCGCGTCATCGAAAAACATTTCATAAAAATCGCCCAGCCTAAAAAACACAATACTATCTTTATGTTTTTCTTTGACATCTAAATATTGACGCATCATAGGAGAAATTTTATCCAAGTTAAATACACTGCCTTTTGCTTTATAAAAATATCTATTTTATATTCTATAACAATTTGTTTAATTTTTGAATATTTGTGTTAACGAAAAATCATGAG
>JAFQKZ010000059.1 GCA_017414725.1 Clostridia bacterium | reverse complement strand
GGAGATTTTAAGTATGATTACAGGAGAAAAAATAGAGAGTCTAGATGATTTAGAAAAAGTTGCCGGAGGAAAGATTTCAATTAAAAACAGAGTTTTACCAGGTGTGCTTTCCCTATTGATGGTTGGCGGTAATTTGGTACCTGGTTTGGATAAATTGAATATATACCCGAAAAGCGAAGCTGAAGCGACCGGAACTCAGATAAACATAAGTTTGGAAATCCCGCCTCCATACAAAATGGAAGAAATTATAGCGTTGATTAACTCAGATGCAACATTACGCGACATGTTCGGTATTGAAAAAGATAAAAACCTAGTCACCTTAACCACTGAAACTTGGGAACGTGAAGTAAAAACACCCTACACTGAAAAAAGCGCTGTGCTGCCGGTTGTCGGGGCTGGAGCTATCGACGTTTTTGATTATGCTTTACCTGCCATTTTAAAGTCGTGGGCTAGTGATACTAGCTATGTTGTGAACCTGGAAACGTTGAAAACAAAATTATTGAGCGACAAACATATAGGAGGGTTGTTTAGCGAAATATACGGCCAGATACCAAACGTTTGGATATTCGGTGATTTTCGGGGAGCTTTCAGAAAGTATATCCCAAACGTAGCTTACCCGAAGGATTTGAAATTAAAAGGTGAAAGCGAAGGCGCCTACGCCATACGCAGGAACAAAAGTGTCGCCGTAAATAAGCTTTTAGCGTGTTACGTGTTTACTATTATGGAGAAACATGGTTTGGATACCACAATGCTAAAGCAAATCGTAAATCAGAAGCCCCATCTCCTAAATACTTATTTTGGCTATTTTACATCCCTGAATGCAAGTCAATATAGTGATGAGTATAATAAAGAGGTTTTGTCTGCCAACAAATACGTCTTGCAAGATTTGTTGCCTAGCTATGGCGAACTTTGCAAAAGCCTGGAACAATCTAAAAACGAGTTACTTGAGGTACTTTGTAATAGGTTTCCCGAGGTCCGTAAAGTTAAACAGATAATAGAAGACGTTGGTACTTTGTTTAGCCGAGGGAATCCTGAAGGTGCCCCTGCTGCCATTCAAAAGGCTATATACTTACTCAACGAGCTTACCGGGTGGCATTATACAGAAGAAACCATGAACAAAATAAAGACGCATCTAGAAAACATTGCCAAAGCAGACAAAGCACAAGATGTATTAGGAGAATTACAAGAATTAAAGAAAATTCATGAAGAACGTCTTGCCAAGCTGAAATCTGGAAAAAAAAATACAAAAAACGAGGAAAAGGAGACTGTCAAGTTGGGCAACTTAAAGAGCAGTAACGAAAACCGTCTTGCCGAGTCGGACTCTAAACGAACGGAAGGAATAAACTACGAAGGCACAACAAAACAGATTATGTTGGATGAACTGATGAATACGCTATGTAAAAAAGCAGAACGCCTCGAAACCGCACACTCAATGAGTGACGGATCCTTCAATCCGGAACGAGTTGTCCCGGAAATTAGAAAACTTTCTGACGAAATCTTGACTTTTATCAAGGAAAACCAATCCGTAAAGGAACATTTAGATAACATTTTACAAGACACCCGTTCTTTGTTGAATAAATTGAATGACAATGACGGTAGTCTCCAGAAAGTTCTTAGGAATCTGGACACAGGGCTGAAAATACTAGAAGAGCAAAATTTTTTTGGCGAAGTAGCCGCGCTTCCAGCCGAATTAAAAAATTTAAAAGACGCTGTTCTTACGGAATGGGAATCGTTAAAATCCGGGGCTGGCTTATTAGGTCGTGCTAACACAATCGCTAGTAACCTCGAGAGAATAACCGGGTTTATAGCTAACCCTTGGTTTGCTTCAGTAGTGTTGGGAGCAGCTGGAGCTGCGTTACTCGAAGGTACCACCGGTGTATTTAGCAAATTGTTAAAAGGTAGTATGAGCTGTGCAAAATCTGCGTTTGCTAATATCCGAAAATCATATAATGAAAATATCTATAATAAATTAGTTTTGGAGAACGATCCTATAAAATTAAAAAAAATGGTGTCCGAATATTTAAAATCGACTTTGATGTTTCCGGGACAGATTTCCGATAATTTAGCTGAGATTTTATCTTCTGGGACAATGTCATCGGGAAAACCTACAATGCTTGAGTTGTCTGGAAATGTAAGTTCCGGCGTGTTTTCTGCAGTACACAAAAGCGTGTTTAAAAATAATTTGGAAACATGGCAGACTATAAATCAGTCACGAATTAAACCTAGAATAATTACTCGTAATTTGGAAAATGGCGCAAAAGAAAAAATTGAATTGTCGCTAGCTGACACGATTTTTAACACTACAAATCTCGTGATTAAAAAATTGTTAAATAACACTAGTACAACGTTGGTGTTAGAGAATCTTACCGATTCAAGTATTATCGATCGTCTGGAAGAAGTCCGACATAATAATGGCGTGTTGCGGTTATACGATAATAATTCAGGAGATTATGTTGAACATGACGCATCGAACACCCTGTTTTTGATTTCTGATCGAAATAATACGGACCAGCATGACCAACTTAAATTTGCCGAACAAGTGCATTTTGGGGATTTTACAGAAGAAGAATATGCGTATATTGTAGCTGAGAAACTTGGGGATATGTCTGCTAGTTATTATGATAAATACAAAATTACTGTCGATTTTTCGGATGATTTTGTTGAAAATATAGCCAGAAAAGCTGTGAAAGACCATGCTGGATATGATGATACAGAGAAGTATTTGAAACCCGTAACTCCTGCGATGATCCAATTTTTAGATACTGAGAAATCTGAAGGAAGACCTATTAAGAAATTGAAGCTTGAGTGTTATGAAGAAAACGAAAAAATTATGTTCCGACATCAAGAAGTTTTAGAAAAGCAAAAAGATGTCGATCAAATCGAGGAAATATCAGACGGACACTCAGGTGATTTTTTGGAAACAAGAGAATTTTAATCGAGAATAATCGGTGGTCTGGGGATTATCAAACTAAGACATGAAAAGAATTAATATTTTAACTTCACGCGTATCTCAGCTTGTCGCAGCAGGAGAAGTTGCCGAAAATCCGGCTTCTGTGGTAAAAGAACTGGTGGAAAACTCGATTGATGCTGGGGCCAAGCGCATAGTTATCGAGATAAAATCGGGCGGCACGAAGCTCATAAAAATCACTGACAATGGTCACGGAATGTACCGTGACGATGTGTTTGACGCGTTCGCACGACACGGGACTAGCAAAATTCACGACATGGAAGATATTACCAAAATAGGCTCGCTGGGGTTTCGCGGCGAGGCGTTAGCGTCAATATGTTCAGTTTCGCAACTTGAGCTCGTGACACGATCAAAAGACGAAAATCTCGGTACGAAATTGTGCATAAACGGTGGAGAGTTCGGTCAAATTACAGATGCGGGATGTGCTCAAGGCACGATAATTTCAGTAAAAAATCTATTTTACAATATTCCGGCACGATTAAAATTTTTGAAATCAGACATCTCCGAGGGCAACAAAATTTCATCTTTGATTGATAAGCTAGCACTTTCGCATCCGGAAATTTTTTTCAGATTAATTCGTGATGGTAAAGAAGTTTTGTGTACACAAGGCGATAGCAAAATTTCCACAGCAATTTATTCGGTTTACGGAAGAGAATTTTACGAAAATTTAATAGAAGTAAAACATAAAAATGATGATTTTGAAATAAACGGATACATAAGCAAGCCGGACAAATGTCGTCCGGGTAGAAGTATACAGAACTTTTTTGTTAACGGTAGATTGGTAAAAAGTAAAAATTTGAGTATAACATTAGAAGATTCTTTCAAAAGTTTGGTTACGCTCGGCAAAAAGCCATGTTGCGTGTTATACATAACAATGCCGTACAATATGGTTGACGTAAATGTTCACCCAGCGAAAACAGAGGTAAAGTTTGCCAACGAAGAAGAGATTTTGCGTGAGCTTAACACCGTAGTAACAAAAACTTTAAATGAATACAATTTAGAAACATCTCCTGTGCTTGAATTTAATCGCAATATAACACAAAAGAAACCGGAACATAATTTTAGGCCTGTAATAGAGCCGCCAAAAAGTATTTTTACAGAACCTGCGTATAAAAATATAGCAACAAAACCCAAACTAGAATTTAACCAAAAAGATACTTTGTCATTTTCATATTTACGTACGGAAAACAAAATCGAAATAAAACCAAAATCAAGTCCTATAGTTGAAAAAGCGCCAAATATACCGAATGAAGAAAAAAAAGAGACTGAAGTCAAAGTCCAAAATATAGAGAATTTACTCAACAACAATGAATTTTCAGGTAAAATTTTAGGCGAAGTGTTTAATTGTTACATAATTGTCGAACACGACCACAAACTGATTTTAATAGATAAGCATGCCGCACATGAGCGAATTTTATTTGAGAAAATAAAAAATCAGAGCTCGGAAATGTCTTCGCAAGTACTTCTAAATCCAAAAATTTTGCGACTCGAAAAAGAAGAATATGCCGTTATTATCGAAAATTTATCGCTCTTATCGCAAGCGGGGTATAATATTGTAGATAACAATAAAAACGGCGAAATTATACTAAAAAGCATACCGATGCATGAAAATATTAGCGATATTGAACAATCGATTATAGAACTCTCGGATCATTTATTAAGAAACAACAAAAACGCAAATACAGAGAAATTAAATTGGCTTTATAATAATATTGCGTGTAGAAGTGCGATTAAGTCTGGACATAAGACTTCTACAGAAGAAATAAAAAAATTAGTGCAAACTTTATGTGAAAATCCAGGTTTACGAAATTGTCCGCATGGCCGTCCGATTTATGTAGAATTTGACAAAAAATATATAGAAAACAAATTCGAAAGGACATAAATATATGAATAATACACAAAAAACTAAGATTATAAGCATAATTGGTCCGACAGCGTCAGGAAAAACAAAACTTGCAATAGCACTTTCAGAAAAAATTGACTTGGAAATAATATCCGCGGATTCTATGCAAGTTTACCAAGAATTTGATATTTTAAGTGCAAAACCTAGTAAAAGTGACATGTCGAAAGTGGCACATTATTTAGTTGATTTTTTGTCTGTCACCGAAGAATTCAGCGTAGCTAATTTTGTTGAACTTGCACATAAATACATAAAAAAAATATCAGAAGACAACAAGATTCCTGTATTGGTAGGAGGTACGGGATTATATCTGGATTCTTTAGTGAAAAATATTAATTTTGATAATAATACAAAAAATAGCGAAAAAATAAGCAAGCTGAAATTATTAGATAATATTAACTTAATGAAAATTTTAAAAAACATAGACATTCAAACCGCGGAAAAATTACATATTAATGATAGAAAACGAATTTTACGTGCACTTGATTTCTATTATTCGACCGGAAATTTGATTTCAGACCAAGTTGCGCGGTCTAAAAAGAGTGAAAAAATTTATGATGTTTGCAAAATTGGGCTGAATTTTCGTGACAGAAATTTGATGTATGATAAGATTAATTCTCGTGTTGAGAGTATGTTTGATAATAATATTGTAACTGAAGTTAAAAATATATATAACAAAAAAATAAGTAAAACAGCAAAATCTGCTATAGGTTTTAAAGAAATTTTGGAATATATTAACAATAATTTAAGTTTAGAAGAAACAAAAGATAAAATTAAACAGGCTACACGAAATTACGCTAAGCGACAGCTCACATGGTTTCGCAGAGATCAAAATATTAATTGGATATATATAGACGATTATGAGAATTTTAACAATATATTAGTAAAAGTGGAAAATATAGTAAAAGATTTTATGAAATCAGGTGAAATATGAAAAAGATAAATATTAAAAGAATATTGAATATTAGTGCGTTTGTGTTAATTTTGTATTCAGTAATAGTTATTTGTATTAAAGATAAGTTAAAAACAGAGTTTGCCCAAAGCATAAGCTATAATAATATTGTTACGGCTGATGGTTTTGTTGCACGTGACGAGAAAATTATCGAAATGCCACAAAATTTTAATAAAAACTGCATATTTTTTATGCAAACAGCTGGCGAACGTGTTGCTAAAAATGCTATTATAGCTAAAATTTATGATTCGCCGAAAAGTCTTGAGATTGTGCAGAAAATAAACAATATTTCGCAGGAACTCGATTTTATTAAAAAAATGAGTATGCAAGCTTCAAAATCTAATGAAAGTATCAATGAACTTAATCATAAAATTAATGAAAATATATCAAAAATTTTGATTTCTGATATGAATTTTGATTATATTGAACATAAAAAATTAAAAAATATATTATGGTACTTGCTTAATAAAAAACAAATCATGCTTGACAAAACTAATTATATCGACAAAAAAATATCTAAATTGTCTGATGAATTGGATAGTTTGAACAAATTTAATGCACAAGAAATCTACAGTATTAAGTCTGATTATAATGGTGTTTTCGCGAATTTTACGGATGGCTATGAATTTGAATTTGATAATAATTTAAACGAATTATTGAAAAAAATTAATATAAGCAGAACCGAATATCCAAATAATGTTATAGGGAAAATTGTAAAATCTAATGTCTGGTATGCGGTTTTAGATTTGGATGTCAATGACGTGGACAAGCTGTCTGAAAATATGACTGTAAAAGTTTCTGTCGAGGGATATATGAACGAAACTTTGTGCAAAATTGAACGTAAAATTAATAATAAAATAATAATTTCTTGTGACTATATGAATAAAAACCTCGTTTTGTTAAGAAAAAATAATTTTAAGTTAAATCTCGGTGAATATAATGGTATAAAAATAAATAAATCCGCTCTGAGAAAGAAAGACGAGTCCCCTGATAGCCCGTGGGGCGTTTTTGTGAAACGTGGAAAATATTTGAGGTTTAAAAAAATAAATATAGTATTTTCTGACAAAAATTTTATAATATGTGATTATGGTCCGAAATATTATTCTGATGAAAATTATGTCCAAAATGGCGATAAAATAGTTATAAATGGCAAAAATTTATATGAAAATAAAAAAATCTAAAAGTGGTGTTAATAATGGCATTATTAGAAGTTAATGATCTTTCTCATTATTTCGGCGATAAATTATTATACAAAAATTCTTCGTTTGAAATATACAAAGGCGAACATGTCGGTATCGTCGGCAAAAATGGTAGTGGGAAAACTACGCTTTTGAATACTCTTATCGGTGAAGTTATTCCGGATTCTGGAAATATTAAATGGCAGAAAAATATTAATATTGGGTATCTGGATCAATATGTTAATATTAATAATAATTTAAAAATATTTGAATATTTAAAGACAAGTTTCGAAAATTTGTTTAAACTTGAACAAGAGCTTAATGAAATTTATAACTCTATGTCCGAAAATTTTAATGATGAGATCTTTGAAAAAGCTAATAAAATTCAGGCCGAACTTGAAGAAAATAATTTCTATGAATTGGAAAGCACTATCGCAAAAGTCGCTTCAGGCCTCGGAATAACGGCATTCGGTTTGGATAAAAAAATCGGTGAGTTGAGTGGCGGTCAAAAAGCAAAAGTAATTTTAGCAAAATTATTATTGCAAAAGCCGGATGTATTGTTATTGGATGAACCCACGAACTTTTTAGATAAAGAACATGTAGATTGGTTAAGCGAATATTTGAAAAAGTTTAAAAAAACGTTTTTAGTAATCTCGCATGATTTTGATTTTCTTGATAAAATTACAAACACTATTATTGACATTGAGTTTAACACGATAAAAAAATATACCGGAAATTTTTCGAAATTTTTAAATACGAAAAATGTTCAGCGTGAGAGTTATATCCGTGAATTTAAGGCCCAGCAAAAAGAAATTAAAAAACATGAAGATTTTATTGCTCGAAATCGCGTCCGTGCTTCGACTGCCAAACAAGCTCAGAGCCGAATCAAAATCTTGAATAAAATGGATAAAATTGAACCTCCAGAATCTGAACCGAAACCTAAATTTATTTTAAAGTCTTTGCTTGTAAATTTTCAAAAAGCTTTAATAATTAAAAATCTTGAAGTAGGATACACTCATAAGTTACTGCCGAAATTCAATCTCGAAGTTTTGCCAACCCAAAAAATAGTCATAACCGGATTCAACGGCATCGGAAAATCTACGCTGTTGAAAACTCTCATGGAAGAAATTGAGCCGATATCCGGCGGATTCCACTTTTCAGAAAACACAAAAATCGCATATTTCGAACAAGAATTAAAATGGGATGAGCCGGAATTGTCGCCATATGAAATAGTATCAAGCAAGTTTCCGAAATTCTCACAGAGCGAAATTAGGAAATTTTTGGCTCAATGTGGGCTGAAATCTAAACATGTAATGCGTCCGGTAAATACCCTCAGCGGTGGCGAACAGGCTAAAGTTAAAATCTGTATATTAATGCTCACAGAATCAAATTTTTTAATTTTGGACGAGCCGACCAATCATCTGGATTCTGACGCAAAAGAAGTTCTGCAAGAACAGCTGGAAAATTGGCAGGGAGCTATGATTTTGGTTTCGCATGAAAGTTCTTTTTATAAAAAATGGTGCGATAAAATAATAAATATAAATAAATAATGTTTATTTTGCATAAAAATAATCTATATTTTTCTTAATATGTAATTTTGCTTTTTTTATGTGTTTCGAAACGCTTGAAATGCTAATATTCAATTCTTTTGAAATGTCTTTCATCTTGACGTTTTTGCCGTAATATAACATGATACATGACTTTTGCTTTTCAGTAAGTTCGCCGTTTATGATATTCTTTAGTAACTTCAAAAATCTTTTGCGTTCGAGATCTTCTTGGTCAAAAAGATCTATTTTATATCTAGAAAAACTGGAAATAGAATCTACCAAATCGCTAAAATTTACTTTTTTATGTCTCACAATTTTTTGTACCGGCTTTCATATTTTTCTGAACAAATATATTTATGTGATTATAAGTCACATTATTAAGTATATTAACAATAAAAAATATTTCAATCAGTATTTGTTCTAATTTTTGACATAGCGTTTTTTTCTAATCTTGAAACTTGAGCTTGACTGATTCCAATTTTATCTGCAACTTGAATTTGCGTTTTGCCCTCGAGAAATCTCAAATTTAATATGTTTTTTTCTCTGGTACTCAATTTTTCTATGGCTTCTTTCATGCCAATCTCTTCAAGCCAATTATTATCATCGTTGTTGTCTCCAATCTGGTCCATAATATATACAGTATCGCCATTGGTATCAGCATAAATAGGTTCGTTTAAAGATACCGGTTCCACCACGGATTCAAGAGACAATATAACAGTTTCTTTTGGGACGCCAAGTTCGTTCGCTATTTCGTCAACAGTAGGATCTGTGTTTTTTGTAGCAATAATTTGTTCTTTTATTTGCATGGCTTTATAAGCTATATCACGCATGTTCCTGCTAACTTTTACGGAATTATTATCTCGAAGATATCTACGAATTTCGCCAATTATCATCGGTACAGCATATGTAGAAAACCTAACGTTTTGGGTAATATCGAAATTATCAATAGCTTTTATAAGGCCGATACAGCCTATTTGAAACAAATCATCCAGAGTTTCACCGCGATTTGAAAATCTATTGACTACGCTTAGAACTAATCTCAAATTACCATTTATTAATTTTTCGCGCGCAGATTCATCACCGTTTTTCACGTGTTTAAGTAATTCAATTTTTTCTTTTTCAGTTAGTAAATTTAACTCTGATGTATTAATTCCACAAATTTTTACTTTATTATAATTCATGCGTTTTTATAGCCCCTTTCGAAATAAATTCATAACAAAAGTATCGGCTAAAAAAACAAATTAATTCACGTGAAAAAATTATTATTTGACAAGTGTTTTTGTATAATATACACTAAAATAAACAATAAAAATATTTTTTATATTAAAAATTAACGGAGATGATGGAAATGGGTAGATATTTGGAAAAAGCAAAATTAAAACATGTAAATACTTTTAGTGATATCAAAAAATTGAATTTCGATAAATTAACGAAAGATAACGGTAGTCTTTTTGCGCTTGAAAAACCGGTTATCAAAGTTTTTACAGAAAAAATAATTAATTTTATGAATATCTATAAAGAATATAAAAATAAGAAGACTAAAGATCCGGATATGTTAGGTAAACTCGAAATAGCATATAAAGCTTTTGAGATTAAAGCTAATAGTAACACATATAAAGATACTATGGAGTGCGCTCTTTTTCATATGTACGCCGCATATTTAATGGACAATATCGAAAACCCTGAAGTAGACATAAATACAGAAACCGGTGAAAATAGTAAAATACCCGGTAGATATGAAAGTTTTGAGGCACCGTTCTGATGCCGCGACATATTCGCGGCTGTTATTTAAAGTGTTGTGGGAGTCCGTGCGTCTGTACGGAATACCCGATTTTTAATTCTGCGCATATTTTCAAGTCTTGTTGGGTGTTTCTTGCTACAAAGTGTTACAATTCTCCTGAAACACAAACTTTTAAAAACCAAAGTTATATTATTTTTTATCTTTTTTTTCGAATCTATCCCCGAAAATCGGAGCGATATTTTTGTAGCTCAATTCGGGTTTCATGAGTTCAGTGTATACTTCTTGCATTTTACTTGAGGACATATTTCCACAAAAATTTGCAAAGAATGTTTTTGATGCATCACGTTCTAATCCAGTAAAAGAATCACTAAAAATTTTAGTTTTAAACTCGTCATAAACTTTAGTAATCGGATGGTCCCTGTCTTGTATAACGTCACTTATTACAGACGAATAATGTTCAATTGACTCTCCGTCACCACCAAATTTAAAAGTTCTCGTATTCCAAACGCCATTATCGTCCTTTGAAAAAAGCTTTTTATCTTCTTCAGGAGGATTAAAAATTTTCTTTATATCTGGCTTATCTTTCAGGTCATATTTAGCAAATACAAAAAGCAAAGTTAACATACGTTGTAACAATTTATTAGAAACATCGTCATGTCTAAACTCAAGCCTATCGAAATCTGTG
>JAFQKZ010000006.1 GCA_017414725.1 Clostridia bacterium | reverse complement strand
TCATACCGGCGCCTAGAACAAACGAAGTGATAGATCTACAAGTCTTTTTGAAATTCATTACAAAAAGACTCCAAATTATTTTTAATTACTATTTCGATTAATAGTATATTTATATTTTATCATGATTTTATTTTTTGTCAATAGGTTTTTTGGAATCAGAGTGCCCCTAAAAAATTGTAAGAGAAAGGAACAGCTGTTTTTTGTTTTTGCTTTCAATAAATTTTCTCTTGCTAATCTTCGCTTCAATCATCTTAAACACCATCTCGCTCTTTTTTCTTTTTACCCTGATTCCACTCATCAACTCCCTTGGAGCACTCTGATATTGACAGCCTACCCAACCAAGCTAAATAACTTGTTCATTCGACATAATCTCTGATTAATTTTTTTAATAACTCGCAACGATCGATATCTTGAATTATTTTTCTTGCGTTTTTGTGAGTTGTAATATATGTCGGGTCACCGGATAATATATATCCGGCGATTTGATTTATAGGATCATAGTTCTTTTCTAAAAGCGCGTTATATACTTTTTTTAGTTTCTTTTTATCAAATTCCTGTTTAAGAAAAAATACTAAAGTGTTTTCAATACTTTTATTGTTCTCGTCGTTCATATACAGTCATCACCTGAATAAAATTTATTAGTAATTTATATTATTCTTAGTCTTTCTATGTATTCTGTTCGAGTAGTTTCGGGATTAATATCAAAAATCACACATTCAAGCTTGCACGGTCCGTCGGCGTTTTCAAATCGTACAGGTAACTTATCTTTTAATCTTTTGATAGACAGCTCTTTTTTTACTCCAAGAACAGATTCTATAGATCCGGTCATCCCGACATCTGTGATATATCCAGTACCGTTGGTTCTAATAGTTTCGTCAGAAGTTTGTACATGCGTATGGGTACCGAAAATCGCAGATACTTTGCCGTCTATATAATAACTCAGCGCTAACTTTTCAGCAGTAGTTTCAGCATGTATATCTACTATTTTCACGGGGCATTCACGGCATAAATTTACAGCTTCTTCTAAACTTTCGAACGGGCATTTTAGACTTTCCAGATACGAAACACCCATAATATTTATCACAGCTATATTTATATTATTAACTTGGGTTTTACAGTATCCAAAACCCGGTGTAGTTTTTGCTGGGAAATTATATGGTCTAAGTAATCTTCTGTTAGTCTTCATGTAACTAAAAATTTCTTTACGGCGAAACGAATGATTTCCGCCTGTTATTACATCTACGCCTGCACCAAATATTTTCGAAGCAGATTCCGGAGTAATTCCGTTACCTTCTGCAGAATTTTCACCGTTAGCTATTACAAAATCAATGTTCTTTTCTTGTTTCAGATTATTAATTTTTGATCTCAAAAAATCTACGCCGTTTTTTCCTACGATGTCACCTATGGCAAGTACTCTCATAAAATCTCTGTCACGTCCTGATATATATTCCAAGATTTTAATTTATTTTGCGAAATCTGTTATTCGATTCTCACGTATAATACTCAATTTTATTTGTCCGGGATAATTTAAATCTGATTCGATTTTTTTACACATTTCTCTTGCTAACGGAATCATGTTTTCATCATCAACGATTTCCGGCTTGACCATTACTCGAACTTCTCTGCCGGCCTGAACAGCGTAGCAATTCTTTACTCCCGGGAACGAATTTACTACAGACTCCAGCTTTTCAAGGCGTTTAATATAATTATCCGGGTCTTCTTTTCTGGCTCCGGGTCTTGCGGCAGAAGCTGTATCAGCAGCTTGTAATATAAAAGCAAGAGCAGTTTTGGGTTCTATTTCTCCGTGATGTGCATGTATAGCATGTATCACATCTTCGTGTTCTTTAAATCTTTTGGCTAAACTTACACCAAGTTCAATATGCGAGCCTTCGTTTTCGTGATCAAGAGATTTACCGATATCATGTAATAGTCCTGCACGTACCGCCAGAACAGGATCAAGACCAAGTTCATATGCCATTGTCCTACACAAATGAGCAACTTCCATAGAATGATTAAGAACACACTGACCGTAACTTGTTCTGTATTTTAATTTACCTAACAATCTTATAAGTTCCGGGTGCATATTGTTCACACCAAATTTTAATGCAACTCGTTCTCCTTCTTCTTTTATATCTCTTTCAACGTCATATTTTGCGCGATCGATTATTTCTTCGATTTTAACCGGATGAATTCGACCGTCTAATA
>JAFQKZ010000058.1 GCA_017414725.1 Clostridia bacterium | reverse complement strand
GCTATCACAGGATAATCACAAGAATTTGTATTATCTGTCCCGAGATCTTTAAAACTCAAATTATTTTTATAATAATTTATTATTTGATTTTTTAATTCAAAACCTGCGTGATCCGAAGCTATTAATATTTCATGATTTTTTTTAATATTAATCACCTGTATTATTATTTATTTTTTTCTAATAATAATCTCTCGGCCTGGGATAATCTTAAATAAACCGGGTTTACATCTTCCGGTAACTGAGCACCGGATTTATTATATGTTTCATAAGCTAAAATTCCAATACTCGAAGCTTTGATATATTTTTTAGTAATATCTATATCACAAAAATTTATATTATTATTATTATTTAAAAAATAATCATAACATAAATCCGCTCCGTCGCCTACAAATTTAACACATCCTGTGAAATTTTTCAATTTGTCAATAATTTTGTCATACAGTTCTTTTATACTACATACATTATCAGGTAAAATTCTAATTAATTTATTATTTTTAGTCTCAAAAACAGAATTATAAACTTGGTCTCTGCGAGCGTCCATGCACGAAATTATAATATTATTATCACAAAAATCATAGTAATTATATGCCGCGGCTTCCAGAGAAGACACTCCGACACATGATTTATTTAACGCAACGGCCATGCCTTTAATTATAGAAAGTCCTATACGAAGACCCGTAAAAGATCCGGGACCTACTGTAACTCCAAATAAATCTATATTATTTATATTTGTATCTGAATTTTTTAATAAAATATCTATCATAGGTGCCAGAGTTTGACTATGAGTCAGTCCTGCGTTAATAAAAAACTCTGATATTATTTTTATATTATTATTTTTATTTATTTCTAAAAGACCCACAGATGCTGTTATAGAACTCGAGTCTACAGATAATATTTTCATAAATTATCTACTCCCTGAATTTCTATAATTCTGGTATTTTCAAAATTTTGTCCGACTTTTTTTTGAATATTAATTTTAATTATATTTTTTAAATTATTTAACTCGTGCTCTATGTTTTCAGCCCATTCTATTAATATTACTCCAGTATTTATAAAATCAAAAAATCCCGTAGACTCAAGATCATCAAAACTCGTTACTCTATACATATCAAAATGAAATATTTTAAATTTATTATTATTATTATACTCGTGTAAAATCGTAAAAGTCGGGCTCGACACGAGATCTTCGCAATTTATATTTCTGGCAAGACCCCTAATAAAAGTAGTCTTTCCGACGCCCAGATCACCGTAAAAACATATTATTTCATTTCCCGTTAATTTTTTACCTAGTTTTTCTCCTATAATTTCTGTTTCTTCAGACGACGAACTCGTTATTATCATAATTTTTTTCTCCTGTTTAATATATATAATTAATTTATATTGTACTTAAAAATTTATTTACTCTGGGATTATCACAGTTTTCAAAAAAATCTGTCGGAGTACCGTCAAAAATAATTTCGCCGTGGTCCATAAATAATACACGTGTCGCGATTTCTTTTATTATACTCATTTCGTGTGTGACCATTATTGTACTCATATTATTATTTTGATTATTATGAGCAAGATTTTTTATCACAGAAACTACTTCTTTGGTCATTTCTGGATCAAGCGCAGAAGTTGGCTCGTCAAATAACATTAATTTCGGATTCATAATTAAAGCCCGTATAATAGCAACTCTTTGTTTTTGTCCGCCCGATAAATTCTCAGGATATAAATTTTTCTTGTTTTCTAGTCCTACTTGTTCGAGTAATTCAAGTGCTCTGATTTCAGCTTGTTTTTGGTTCATGATTTTTAAACTCACAGGTGCCAGAGTAATATTTTTTAATATATTTATATGAGAGAACAAATTGAAATTCTGAAACACCATGCCTATGTCTCTTCGAACTTTATTTATATCTATT
>JAFQKZ010000057.1 GCA_017414725.1 Clostridia bacterium | reverse complement strand
TCTGGCGGCTATAAATTTAAACAAGTGAGATTTAATGAAGTCTAAGAAAAATATTAAACTAGGTGGCTTTTGCGGTGTGAACACAGGGAGTATATCAAACTCTTTTAGTGTGTCGGACATGTCAAAAGCCCGAGAAATTGCAAGTTTTTGTTATAAAAATACCGGCGAGATTAATACGTGCTTCGCGAAGTCTAGTATTCGTAAACAAGATGTAAATAATTTCTGTTTCGATAATCGTGGAGAAATTACGTGTTCGTTTAGCAACATAAAATCGAAAGAAAATATGTCAGAGTGCATAAAAAAATCAGATGATAATGTAAATTATTGTGATTTTAACCAAATTACTGTCAATGATTTGAAAGAATCTGCAGGCTTGGAATTGAATGACTTTTGGCGTAAAACTCAAAGTAGTGATATTTTAATGTCACTAGAGCTCAAAAACGATTATTATGATTGCAGTGAATATGTAAAAGAATTTGATTCAGAGCCGGTACATATTAGAACAAAAGAAGATTTGATTTACATATCTGAAAGAATAAAAAACGGTGATAGCCAGAGTGCTAGCGCGTATTATGTTCTCGAAAATGATATAGATCTGAAAAATGTTAATTGGGAACCTATTGGAAATATAGTCTGTCCGTTCACAGGAGTGTTTGACGGATGCGGGCACAAAATTTATAACTTTAAAGTCGTGTCAAAAGATATTATGTTTGCAGGATTTTTCGGAGTTGTAGAGCACGCGTTGATTTCAAATCTCCAGGTTGACGGTATGATAAAAACAGGTAGCTGTTCCGGAGGATTTGCAGGAATTAGCCGTGAGAGCAAGATATATTCTTGCTCAACGGTGTCACAGGTTATAGGAACAGATAATGTCGGTGGATTTATCGGTAATAATACCGGTATAATCGAAGGCTGTTATTTTAACGGTAAAATTAAAAAGCCGTTTCCGTTGATATTATTATATTTTTTACCGATATTAATATTAATTATTTTACTGTGTTTATATATATTAAATCCGATGAAAAATACGGCTACGTTTAATAACGTTCCAATAGATCCGTATACTGTGAAAAACAGGACGTTCCAGCATTATACCGGTGGTCAAAACAAAGCATCGTTTAGTTTTTCCGATGTAGTGAAATTTGTAAATAATACGGCTGATGTAAAATTCGGCAGTCCTGATTCTGCAAACCAGAGCATGACGATAAAAATACAAATCACTGACCAAGAGCTCAAAGAAAAATTAGGTAAAACCGGACGTACTAGTTCAGAACAAAAATCTCTTGATTCAAACCCAAACTATGACCCGAGTAATATGAGAGTTACAGTTAGTGAATCAGGATTAGTATTGCCGGGATATGACTTAAAGAAATTAGTTTTAGATAAATTACCTGACGGAACGTATCTGCCAAAAGGAGTCTACAGAGGCATAGCGTTTTTGAATTTCTTCAATGGAGAAACCAACGAAAAAGCTATGATAAATACACAGATTCCGATTGCAGTAGTAGTAGAGTGAAAAATATATAATTATATATTTATGTGTATATAGGGAGGGAGCATTATGAAATATATTAACAAGAAAAATATTAAAAAAATTACAAATACAGCGTTAGCTGCACTGTTATTTTTAGGATGCTTCCCCCAATCAGGGGAAGCCGAAAATAATATAACTCTAAGCGACAGTAACATATGTACTGTTAAGGGCTACGCGACTGAGGTAACGACAACTTATGATATAGATATTTATTGGGCAGATCAGATTGTGTTTGTTTTTGACCGAGGCATACACAATAGTTCTACGGGAAGTTTGGATTGTACTTCCCCGGCTGCCGATACAGAGAATACAGGAATAATTACGAGCTCTATGGTTGAGAAAGACGCCCAAGCAGGAAATGTAAATAAACGGTACGGATTTAACGGAATCAGCAACAGAATTATAGTTTTGAATAGATCTAATGCACCGATTAAATCTAGTTATGCCGCGACTACAAATCACGAAAACGAAGAAGTTAAAGACAAAGTAACTTTACAATTATATGGTCACAATAAGAATAAAAATAACGAGACTGATAATTTGAGATTTACTATTCAGCAGGACTCAAATAATGAAAACTATGGAATACCGATAGATTTTTTTGATACAGACGACAAAATAAATCGCTTCGGAAATAATAACGAAATAACTTCAGAAATAATTCCGGGAGCACCGTTAGACGGAACTATGTACGGAAACAAAATATTTTTAAATATTACCGGAACACCTGGTGATGATTTCCCGACAGAGTATTCCGACTCTGACCCAAAATGTAAAATAGGAACCATTACTATCACAATAGACAAGAATATTACTTGAGTAATAAAATAATAAAAATATGGA
>JAFQKZ010000056.1 GCA_017414725.1 Clostridia bacterium | reverse complement strand
TTATGAGCAGTAGGCGCACAGTGTAATCCTGTTCGTACTTCTATGTTATTAGAATTTAGAATTTTGCCTATTTCATCACTTGTATAATTTTTTATATTGAAACTTAATACTGGGACAATTTTGGTTCGCTTTAACATACATATGCTTGAAAATATTTGATATATACTGCACTATATTTATATATAATAATATATTATTTTATCATATATAAACAAAAACATCGAGGAAAGAGTGGATTAATATGCCAAACAAAAGTTTAAAACTATGTTTTACATCGGATTCTATACAAAAAGAAGTAAGTAAGTGGACTGAAAACGATTGTAAAAACTACATAACCAAACACGAAAAAGATTCGTCGCAAGAGTCAGTAACCAAATTACTTAATAAAAAACTAAGAATTGTAAAAAAATTTTTAGCAATTCATAACAACAAAAATAATATTACTACAATAAAAAATATTGCCCAAGATATAAAGACTGAATATCTTGTAAACTTAGCCCCTGAGCATGTTCGAGATTCTACTTATCCGGAAATAAAATTTCATTCATACCAAACAAATACTGGGGTATATTTATGGAAAAAGGGGTATGATATAGATAAATGTTTGGGTTGTGGGGCAAGCGCCGTTGCCTGGACGTTAAAAAATGGAAATACAGTGGCAAGAGTTGTATGCGATCGTCGTTACGGACCGTTTAGAATCGAAACAAGTAAATTCGAAATATCGGATGCAGGTAAGATGGATATTCTTAAACGTATTAGTGCCGAAAAAGCTTTCACAAAATATATGTCTTCAGCAATGGCCGTTACTCCTGAGTCTGATGAAGGAAAAGCAGTATTTACCGCTACTCTAGCTTCTAAAGGGCCTCTGGATAAGTACGTTCTGACGAACGACATTAATTTATGTACTCTAGTTAGATTGTGTAAACATGGTCTGAAAGGCTTACACGGTTTACATGCTGGTGGTTACTCGCATAACGATATTAAGCCTGATAATTTATTCGTTGATTCCAAACCAACTTCTCGAAACATCACAAAATCAAAAGATATATTAAATCTTGCAGATTTTGGGGCTATGACTCAAATAGCGAAAACCCATAATATTTTTACTAATATAAAGTTTAGTCCGCCTGATGCATGGAAAATACTTTCAAAAGAAGCTATGGGTAAAAAAGATATATACTCCCTTGGTTTGGTATTTTTGGGTTTATTTATTGGCGATAAACAATTTAAAAAAGATTTGAAAAAAATTTCTAGAGAGTTAATAACAGATATCGATAGTTTTTATAGCAAATATCTTGCTAAAATATATAAAAGCGAGAATCCGGACAAAGTCACAAAATTTGCTCAAATTATATCGAAAATGGTGGAACCGGATCATAAAAAGAGATGCACCATCGACGACGCTTTAAAAGAAACACAGGAGCTCAGTAATATATTAAAAAACAAGTACAAATCTAATTGATTTTACTAACAATATTAATTAATTTATTAATTTCTTGTTTGTTATTGAAAACAGACGGACTTACACGTACGGTTCCGCGTTCAAGCGTATTTATAATTTTATGAGCAGTAGGCGCACAGTGTAATCCTGTTCGTACTTCTATGTTATTAGAATTTAGAATTTTGCCTATTTCATCACTTGTATAATTTTTTATATTGAAACTTAATACCGGAACAAAAAAATCTTTGTTTGGTCTAGGTGTGTATAATTCTACATTTTTCATATTTTTTAAATTATCATACAAATATGAAATTAAACTTAACTCGTGATTGAAAATATTTTTAATGCCTGTTTTTTGTACGAATTCTATCCCGGCTTTCAATCCGCTTATCCCAGACATATTTGGAGTGCCGCTTTCAAATTTTTGCGGCATTTCTTTTGGGTGGCAAAAAGTCAACGAGTTTGTGCCTGTTCCGCCTTCTATAATAGTATCTAATTTATCTCCTTCATTAGTTATTAAAATTCCCGTGCCCATAGGTCCATAAAGTGCTTTATGGCCGGCTACACACAGAAAATCTATATCCATATTTTTTATATCTATAGGCAATAAACCTGCAGATTGTGCTGCGTCTACTAATATTGGTATCTCGTAAATTTTAGCCATTGCTGCAATTCTTTCTATAGGCGCTCTAAACCCCAAAACATTAGAAGCATGCGTGCATATTATTAATCTTGTTTTAGAATTTATAGAATTCCTGAATGAATCTACTGTTTTATCGAAATCTTCAGGATATATATTAGCAACTGTAAAATTTATATAATTTATCTTTTCAAGTTTTCTTATTGGTCGCATAACAGCATTGTGCTCAAGATTTGACACTACTACATGATCTCCGGGTTTCAAAATCCCTTTTATTACCATATTTATTGCCTGTGTGCAATTTAAAGTAAAGGCAATGTTTTTAGTATCATATGCACCAAAAAAACCAGTAACAACTTGTCTTGCTCGTTCTATTTCAAGACCGGATTTTTTAGACATAGTATGTCCGCTTCTTCCCGGGTTTGCTCCATAAATTTTCATAGCTCGTGACACTGCGTTTGTAACACATATCGGTTTTGGAAAACTTGTAGCAGAATTATCTAAATATATCATATGTAACCTCCTTTTAAATCTCATTTTTAATATATAATTCATGTTTTTTATTTTTTTATGAACGTTACTATAATATGAAAATTCGAAATAAGTTGACAAAAACTACGACAATAATATATAAGTCAATAAAAAAGTACAGACAAAAAGAATTTTCGAATCGTATAGAACTAATCGCCACGTAGACAGAGTAACTAGAAATTAGCAAATTTATTATTTTTTTAATTTCCAAAAATAGACATACTAGTTAATTTCAAATATAATAGTTCATAAGTATCTAATGTTTTTATGGAGGATATTAATGACAGATTTAGAAATCGCTAACAAAACAAAATTATTTAATATAATAGACATCGCAAAGAAATTAAATATATCAGAAGAAGATCTGGAATTATACGGTAAATATAAAGCAAAACTGAGTGACGAAGTTTTTGAAAAAAATAAAAATAATTCTAACGGGAAATTGATTTTGGTTACAGCTACTAATCCTACGCCGGCAGGCGAGGGCAAAACTACTGTGACTATAGGGCTCTCTCAGGCTCTAAATAAATTAAATAAAAAATCTATAGTTTCTCTGAGAGAACCGTCACTTGGTCCTGTGTTTGGTATAAAAGGTGGAGCTACCGGCGGTGGGTATTCTCAAGTATTGCCAATGGACGAGATTAATTTACACTTTACCGGAGATATGCATGCTATAACTTCTGCGAATAATTTGTTGTGTGCTATGATAGATAATCATATACATCATGGGAATTTATTACAGATAGATCCGAGAAGAATTTTGATTAAAAGATGTCTGGACATGAACGACAGGGCTTTGAGAGATATAGTCATTGGTCTTGGCGGAAAAATAAACGGTATGACTCGTGAAGATGGGTTTATAATTACCGTAGCAAGCGAAATCATGGCTATTTTGTGTCTCTCAAGTGATATTCATGATTTAAAAAATCGTTTAGGAAATATTTTAATAGCATATAATTATAATTCTGAACCTGTTTATGCACGTGATTTAAAAGCTCATGGCTCTATGACTGTGTTATTACAAGATGCTATAAAACCAAATTTGGTTCAGACTACTGAACATACTCCGGCGATTATACACGGAGGTCCGTTCGCAAATATAGCTCATGGATGCAGTTCTTTGCGTGCGACTAAATTAGCTCTTAAATTATCAGATTATTGTGTAACTGAAGCAGGCTTTGGCGCAGATCTCGGAGCAGAGAAATTTTTAGATATTAAGTGCCGTGTTGGAAATTTAAAACCTGATTGTATAGTACTCGTTACGACTATAAGAGCTTTAAAATATAACGGTGGCATGAACTTACAAGAATTAAAAACAGAAAATATAGAATTTCTCAAAAACGGATTGCCTAATCTGGGTGTTCATATCGAAAATCTCAAAAAATATAATATTCCTGTTGTAGTAACTCTAAATAAATTTGATACAGATACTCAAGAAGAAATAGAAATTATAAGAAATTATTGTGAGAGCAAGAACTGTGATTTCGCTGTCTGTGATATTTACTCAAAAGGTGGCGAAGGCGGCGTAGATCTTGCAAATAAAATTATAGACTTGTGTTCTGATTCAAGCTCTAATAATTTTAAATTTTTGTATGATAATAATTTGTCTATTAAAGATAAAATTTCAAAAATATCTAGTGAAATATATCGTGCTACAGACGTGATATATACAAGCCAGGCCGAAAAGTCTATATTAGAAATCGAAAAATTAGGTAATATTACAGATTTACCGGTGTGTATAGCCAAAACTCAGTATTCTCTGTCTGATAATCCTAAAAAATTATGCGTACCCGAAAATTTTGAAGTTACTGTCCAAGATGTCTATATCTCAAACGGTGCGGGATTCATAGTAGTAATTATGGGTAATATCATGAGAATGCCGGGATTACCCAAAATTCCGTCCGCAGAAAAAATAGATATTACTCCTGAGAATAATATT
>JAFQKZ010000055.1 GCA_017414725.1 Clostridia bacterium | reverse complement strand
AGTAGAAAAAACAGGGATTTACTTGCCTCTTTTGCTTTTTTGATACTTCTTGTTCACTCTTCTCTTTTTTGTCCCTATATACGCGGTTTTGCCTTAAATAAGCCGTGGGTGGAAAAAGTTAATACGGTGCTGGGACCACACTGCAAATTTTTAGGCTTGGAAATCTGGAAAGAACTATGCGCTGAAATGTTAAATGAAAGTGCGGCTAATTAAGATCCTCCCGCTTATTCCTTATATGTTCAGCGCTTACTAGCTGTAAGATTACAAATTAACACAAAGACGCTCTCCGAAATAGTTATCGGGGAGCCAATATATTATAAAAACAAAAAATGGAGCTGATAACCGGACTTGAACCGGTGACCTCTTCCTTACCAAGGAAGTGCTCTACCGACTGAGCTATATCAGCAACAAATCAAATATTACTTGGCAGGGGTAGAAGGACTCGAACCCTCGGCACGCGGTTTTGGAGACCGCTGCTCTACCAACTGAGCTATACCCCTCTATTAAACTACACCTGACCGAATTCTCATAAACTACTGAAGATTATATCAAAAACGCAAAATAAAAGTCAATTAATTTTTATAAATTAATTAAAAATAAACATAAAATTAATATAAGATGCACGATGTTTTTCGATGATTATAGTTATATTTTTTTAAAGTTTTAGAAAAAAATATAGAAAAATGTGTAATGAAATTGTAAAATCAAAAAATGTTTTGTATAGGATTCACAAAATTAAGATTTCTAATTGACTAAAATGATAGTGGCGAGTATAATTAAGGCACGTGAAGTCAAAATTGTGTAAGTAATTGCTTGCAGGAAAATTGTGACGTGAAGACTAGTCTGCTAGGAGGAATGTTTTATGTTCGTGAAAGAAGTTACGGTGACGACTGAAGTGGGATTGTACGCTCGCGTGGCGACTTATTTCATACAGAAAGCAAATGAATTCAGATCTTCAGTATGGATAGAAAAAGATGAGAGAAGAGTAAATGCAAAGAGTTTGCTTGGCGTGTTATCGCTAGGTGTTTCCGGTGGCGCTACCATAAGAGTAATAGCTGATGGGGACGACGAAGAATTAGCTGTTAATGCTTTGGTAGATCTGGTTAATAGAGGCTTTGATTCGAATATTATACCGCCTGCTTCTTATGCGGTTCCGACTATGGTCGAGTCAGATCCTTCTTTGAGTTTCGTGAGAGATTCTTCTGATGACTAAGATATACGTCATTTGATGTTGACGTAGTATCAAGATTTTGAAAAGATTATTGTTTATTAAGAGGGACGCATTAGCGTTCTTTTTTTGTTTCAAATATAACAAAAGTGCACAAAAAACAAGACTTATAAGTTAAATATATGTAAAAAATATAAATTCGTAAATTAATTGTTGACAAACACATGTGTAATTTAGTAATATTAAATGTGTAAGTGTGGAGTGTGAATTTGGGGGAGCATAGCTCAGTTGGTTAGAGCACTTGCCTTACAAGCAAGGGGTCACAGGTTCGAGTCCTGTTGTTCCCACCAAGATATTGAAAATACGGCCCGGTAGTTCAGTTGGTTAGAACGCTAGCCTGTCACGCTAGAGGTCGACGGTTCGAGCCCGTTCCGGGTCGCCAGTATTTATTAATATCTTTGTAATTTGTTTTGACTTTGGTGCATAGTATGTTAGAGCTCGAAACGCAGGTTGCCTCTGTAGCTCAGTTGGTAGAGCAAAGGACCGAAAATCCTTGTGTCGGTGGTTCGATTCCACCCGGAGGCACCAGGAAATCTAAAAATCAGAGTAAATTAATATAAAAGTGATATAATATAAGATTTGGAAATATAAATTAGAAGTGTAAATAGATAAGTAAAAACAGGATGTAGAAAGTGCGGATGTAGCTCATCTGGTAGAGCGCCACCTTGCCAAGGTGGAGGTAGCGGGTTCGAGCCCCGTCATCCGCTCCAGTTTATTTTAGGCGCTATAGCCAAGTGGTAAGGCCGAGGTCTGCAAAACCTCTATCCCCAGTTCGAATCTGGGTGGCGCCTCCAAGTGTAGGAGTTATCTGATATGAGTAATTTGATAGATATAGGATTTGGGAATTTAATATGTCCAGAGAGAATATTGTGTGTGTTGAATTTCGATTCTGCGCCGGTTAAAAAATTAGTACATCTTGCTAAAGAAAATAATAAACTTATTGATGCTACGTGTGGCAGGAAAACTGTGTCGGTATTGATTTTTGACAGCGACCATGTGGTTTTGTCGTATCTGAGTTCTGATAAAATAAATTTGAAATTTAATGAGTCTAAGACGTCAAAGGAGTAGAGTTTGTAGCTTATGGGGATGAAACAGCGTGGCTTGTTGGTGGTTTTTTCAGGCCCGTCAGGTGTAGGTAAAGACTCTGTGTTGAAAAAAGTTCTGGCGTCGAGAGATGATCTGAAATTATCTGTTTCGTACACTACGCGTAAGCCCAGAGATGGCGAAGTCCATGGCAAAGATTATTATTTTGTTTCTAAAGAAGAATTTTTTGATGTTGTGAATTCCGGGCAAATGCTTGAGTATGCTGAGTACTGTGGGAATTATTATGGAACGCCGCTGAGCACAATCAACAAAGAGCTGGATGCAGGAAACACGGTTATTCTCGAGATTGAGGTGCAGGGTGGAGAGCAAATTTTACGTAAATTCCCTGACGCAGTTAGTATGTTTTTAGTGCCGCCGTCTTTGGAAGAACTCACGAATCGTCTGAAAAACAGGAATCTCGATTCGCAGGAAATTATACTAAAACGAATTTCTGAAGCTAAGCGTGAGATAGAGTTTTCATGTAATTACAAGTATGTTATAATAAATGATAGTATTGACGAGTGCGCTGGCAAAATTCTGAAAATTATTGATAGTGAGTTTTGTTTGTTTCGCAGAATGCAAGAATATATTAAGGAGGTACTAAACAATGGTTAAATTGAATGTGCTTGATATGATAAATGGTAAAGCAAATAAGTTCCCATTAGCTATGGCCGTTGCTCGTAGGATGCG
This sequence comes from Clostridia bacterium, assembly GCA_017414725.1. GTDB lineage: Bacteria > Bacillota > Clostridia > Oscillospirales > Acutalibacteraceae > UMGS1491. The sequence goes on along the minus strand of JAFQKZ010000055.1, from coordinate 3,018 downwards.
TGGAATTGGGGAAGAAATCGATGAAGATACTCGTAAAATTACCAAAAAGCCGATAATTGTGGCGTTTGAAGAGCTAAAAGACCAAAAATATGAAGTATACATGCCGGAGAGCAACGACGAACGTTCTATATAAAAACAAATTCTTCTATCTTAGAGATATAAACAAGATAGAAGAATTTTTATAAAATTTATTTATTAGTTACAGCTTTTAGAATTATTTTTGTTAGAATTTCTATTACTATTATTAGTAGAATTACTATTGCTGTTATTTTTATTGTCGTTTTGAGATTTATTCTCAGAACTGTTTCTATGGTCATTGTATTTCATATTCATCACCTCCACGTTTGTATTGTTCTCAAAAAAATTTATATTTATGCGTTTTTTATAAAATATAATTTTCGCAACAAATACTTTGTTTGTTCATTACAATAAATTAACACAATCTAAGTCGAGCACTTAAACTTATTTTCGCTGTTATCAAAAATTCTTTGAAATATTATAAAGCTCAATATAGCAGAAAATGAAACCAGATAGCAGAATTAAATATGCTGGTTTCTCTAAGCGGGAAAACATGAGCATTGGTTTTATTTCCATGATGTTTTCTTGTTCTATATGCGTTGGTTTATTAAGTAGTTGTCACAATATACCATATCTAAAACTGTTCATTTATATTGTATACCCCGCAGACCTAAAAATTTCAGCACTACCGTCTATACCGGAAGTATTGTAGGTGCTTTTATTAGTATTTTCTATTTCACGAGCAAAAGTTCTACAATGCTTAGCTTTTAATTTTGTCTGATAAATGATTTGATTTAAAGAACCGTCCTCGAAAGTATTATTACTCGGCTTTATATCTGTCTGGATATTTAAATATTTATCACACGCTCGAACTATACTTTTCATAAATTTAATTCTCGATTTTTATTTTTTTCTCCAAGAATAATAACTACGAACCAGTGTATATATAAGCACTATCACATATGCCAAAATATAACCTAAAACATTTTCAATTGACACAATAGATTTCATATACGAAAAATCCATTCTCAAAGTAGCCACAATAATCGATAAACAAATATTCAACAAAGTACATATAATTACAAATATTGAAAACGATTTCAAATTTTTAAGTAAATTGTTAGTATAATACGTCCAAAACTTTCCATTCATATTGTATACCCCGCAGACCTAAAAATTTCAGCACTATTATCGATACCGGAATTATTGTAGGTGTTTTTATTAGTATTTTCTATTTCACGAGCAAAAGTTCTGCAATGCTTAGCTTTTAATTTTGTCTGATAAATGATTTGATTTAAAGAACCGTCCTCGAAAGTATTATTACTTGGCTTTATATCTGTCTGGATATTTAAATATTTATCACACGCTCGGACTATACTTTCCATGAAATTTATACATTGAAGCCCACCAAAATGTGAATCTGTACTGGTTTTAGTTCTACAGTTCATAATTACCGGTAAATCTTTTATATCTTGTACAAATTTATTGTGTGCCATTTCGAGTTCAATAATTAATTCCGTAAGACTTCTACTGGGAGATATTTGCTGGAAATTTTTCAATACCTTGAACATATCAGATATACAGTCTTTATTCCATAAATAATTATATTTAGTTAAAAATAATTCTTCTTCTTCAATTATTTCTATATTGTTACCAGTATTATTATCCATCATCGCAAATTCTCCTTTATATTATTTTAATATTTATTTTTAATTATTATTTTGAGATTTGATCCAGTTGTCTACGCCGTAATTTGCAAAATCTTCAAAATCTTGCAGTGTCCACAAAGATTTTTTAAACATGTTATCTATAATATATTTGCCCATGGTATCACACCAATTATCTGGAGCTCCGTAAAACACACCGGGTAAAAATTTATTTTCCGATAAATATTCTATCAAAGATCTTTTTAAAGAATTATCTATGACACTTCCGTCAGTTATATCGTATGGAACATACTCAAATTCAGGAATTACATATTTATTAGCTAAATCTGATGTTTTGAACCACACTAAAAATTCTTGTGCGGCTTTTTTCTCTTTATCCGAAGATTTAGCGTTTATACAATAATATCTTGGAGAATATATACTAATACTTTTATTTATTTTGTTTTTTAAATTACTATCAGAAGTGCTTATATCATATTCAGAATTTGGGATTTTTATGGGCATAAACATACATCTTTTAGCTACAAGAGAATCAAAAATATTCATAGAATTATAGTCTTCTGTGCTGGCAAGTAAAAACAATGATTTACCGCTCATAAATCTTTTGATAGCCTGTGAATTACTATTTTTGTTGTTGCTAATTAATTCATCGCCACGACTCAAAAGAGTATTATCACCTGAAATATTTAGAGTAATCAGCTCTAACACATCAGAATATCTCATAAGAGCATTGCTAAGTTGCTCAGAAATTGAATCTCCGGATATGTAACTATGAGCAGCTGTACTAAACAATGATGACAAAACAGGATTCATCAAGTACGAGCCTGAATATTTAATATTTCCGCACGGCACAGAAAATACACCTGTTAATTTTTTACTCAAATCACTTTTAGTATCAACAAAACTATAATTTTTTTCATTTAAAGTAAACTCTACAATTTCGTTATTATATATATAATTATACAAAGCATCTACAAATATTTTAAACTCGTCATATGAACACAATTGCAGGTCGTTCATGACTATTCGGTACTTGTCCCCACCAAATAAAGAAGATATCATTTTTGGATCGACAACTAAACCAAATCCGGATAAAGTTACAGGTATTCCAAAACTATCCGAAGTATTTGAACTTAATCTTAAATTTTCCGGAATATTATTGACCAAATTTTTAAAGCTAGATTCTGTAGCATTACTGAAATCCCAAATATTCTCTCTATTTTGGAATTTCTTCAATTCTTGCATATTACAGACCGGGAAAATATCCGGAGGATACTCAGAATTTATGTAATTTTCAAGATTATTTATATTATTATCGCTTTCTGATGGAGTT
>JAFQKZ010000054.1 GCA_017414725.1 Clostridia bacterium | reverse complement strand
GATAATATTTTAGATTTACATAAAAACATGTATAAAAATAAAAAAATTTCTAAAACACAATTTAAAATTACTCGAAAGATTGCTGAAGATTATCCTGATTTCATTAAAGAATATAGTGTGAAACCCGATGAAGATGAAAATCAAGGTGCGTATAAAAATCATTTTTATAATCCTGATACCGAAGCAAATTTTGTTGGAGAAAAAAACGGTTCGGCTTTAAAAAAATCTATAGACCATTTTAATTCTGCAAAAGAAAAGTACATAAATGCCTACAATAATAAAAGCAAAAATTATGATGATAGTATGGAAGAGCTGGGCAGAGCTATACATTTCGCGGAAGACGCTAGTACCGCTGTGCATGCAGGTTACGATGAAACTGTAGATTCTATATTTAAATTATCTTTACATATGAGATTTGAAAAATTATGTGATGAGATTTGTAAATCATGTAAAACTAACGTGATACAAGAGTCTTTGGGATATTACGAGAAAAACCCATTGGAAACTATTTTACATTCCAGTTCGATCACATCTTCAGACAATTTTTGGAGATTAGAAAATATTGAACATGGCGAAAAATTTGCACGTGAAGCTAGAGGGTCTCTAAAAAATGCTCAGCAAACTGTCGTGGGACTTATTCATAAATTTACATATGAAGTTTCTCGAGAAATAGAAAAAGTTAATAATTAGGAGGGATGTTTATGTTGAAAAATAAATTATTTAAAATAATTAATATTATATGTTTTGTTTTTAGTATATTTATAATTAACGCACATGCGAATAATATTAATAACAATATATCACGTCAAAAAATATTAAATAACAAATATATTGTACAAGAAAATATAGAATGTAGTCCTGAAGAAATTATTTCGGAGAATAGGCAGTTATTTAAAAAGTCTGTGAAAATCACAAGAAAATATACTAATATAAAAAATAATGAATTTTTATGTGATTTAGATATGAACGTAATATTTACATACGATAAGAAAAATTTTGTAGAAATCCAAAGTCCCGAAAAAGATTTAATAGTTACGAAAAACTCCGGAAAATGGAGAATAAGAGATTGCGCTGAGATATTACCTGAAAATAAAAGTTGCGATATTTTAAATAAATTCGTTGGATTAAAAAACGTAAAATTAGGTACAAAAATAGGAGATTACTTTGTTTCGGGACATATGTTAATTTCGTGTGATATATCCGGTAATATAACTGTAAACACCGATTTAAATTCCGAGCATAATATTAATAGTAATTGTGATAATTTGAACTTTAGTGAATATAAAAATATTTATAAAAATCAGGTCACTCATGATATTTCCGATAAACTACGAAAAAAAGAAGAGATATATGTTTCTAAGTTTAAAAATAATAAAAATCAAGATAATAAATTATTGAGAGTGACCAGATTGGTTACATATAAAGAGCTAGGCGATAATCCAAATAAAAAATGCGAAGTCATAAATGTTAGTAAAAACGAGAGCAATTTTAGATATAATACCAGAACTAAAACAGCATCTTGTTTAAGCACTCATGGCGAAAATTTAGATGCAAAGAAAAATTCATACAGTTCAAATATGTATACTCGAACTGCAAATACAAGTCCGTTTATAGGACACGGCTATTCCGGTCTGAAATTAAAAGCTTTTGGTGGCACTGTCGATAATGATTCTTGTGAAATGGTCTGCGATAATAAAGGAGAAATATCTTTTGTGTATCACGATTAGCGCTGGTCCGGTAAGTGCGAGTTGGTGTTATTTATACAGATTTGAAATGGCGCCAACGCTATGCACTTAGTGATGAATTGGTAAGAAAATAACAAGCGCAAAAATTGGAACATAAAGTGCAAATCGTCGTACCAATACAAATCAAACGGCTTTGTGAAAAAAGTCTGTAAATTAGAAACTTCTATGACATTAACTAAGCAATTTTAGAATAATATTTGAAACCGTGCATATCAACGATAAGTCAGTATATCAAATTACAACACTCGACATCAAAGTCTAATCTAGTAGTCTGCCATCGTACATGATACTCAGTTTGCCAAAGATTTGAGCCCAGTTTCGTATTGTAAGAGCCCATTTTTTAGTGGCCTCGAAAGTAGCTAAATACAAAGCTTTTAAAAGAGCAGTGTCGCTGGGGAACACACTTCTCTGTTAATTCAGCTTACGATAAGTTGAACTCAAAGATTCGATAGCGTTTGTAGTATAAATAACTTTCCTGACACAAGCTGAAAATTTAAGGCAACACCGCGTATATAGGGATAAAAAATAGCGAAGGGAAGAAGAAGATCAAGAAAAGCTAAAAGGGGTAGAGACGCCCCTATTTTTTGCTCAGAGCGAACCATAATCAGGCCGAGAGACCAAAACGCCTATCAGCGAGAT
>JAFQKZ010000053.1 GCA_017414725.1 Clostridia bacterium | reverse complement strand
GACGCCGGTAAGATCGCGGGCTTAGAAGTCAAGAGAATTATTAACGAACCAACAGCAGCTGCTCTTTCTTATGGAATAGATAAAGAACAAGATCAGAAAGTCTTGGTATATGACTTAGGTGGCGGTACATTTGACGTTTCTATTATAGAAATGGGAGACGGAGTACAAGAAGTTCTTGCTACAGCAGGAAATAATCATCTGGGTGGAGATGACTTTGACCAGAGAATAGTCGACTGGATGATTTCGAGTTTCAAATCAGAGTCAGGTATAGACTTAAGTTCTGATAAAATGGCGATGCAAAGATTAAAAGAATCTGCTGAAAAAGCCAAAATAGAATTATCAGGTGTAACTTCTGCGAATATTAATTTGCCGTTTATTACAGCTGATGCAACAGGACCAAAACATTTGGATTTAAATTTAACTCGTGCGAAATTTAATGAACTGACTGCAGATCTAGTTGAAAACACTATGGTTCCCGTCAGACAGGCTTTAAAAGACTCAGGACTCGAGATTTCTCAAATAGACAAAGTTCTCATGGTCGGTGGTTCTTCGAGAATTCCGGCAGTTCAAGAAGCTGTTAAAAAATTAATTAATAAAGATCCGTTCAAGGGAATAAATCCTGATGAATGTGTAGCTATCGGTGCTGCAATTCAGGGAGGAGTTCTCGGCGGAGACGTAAAAGGACTATTATTACTAGACGTAACTCCGTTGTCTTTGGGACTTGAAACTATGGGCGGAGTCATGACAAAAATTATAGAAAGAAATACGACTATTCCTACTAAAAAGAGTCAGATTTTCTCTACAGCAGCTGACGGACAATCTCAAGTAGAAATTAATGTACTCCAGGGCGAAAGAGAATTCGCGCGTGATAATAAACAACTCGGATTATTTAGATTAGATGGTATAGCTCCGGCTCCTCGCGGAATCCCCCAGATCGAAGTTACTTTTGATATTGACGCGAACGGTATAGTAAACGTTTCTGCAAAAGACAAGGGAACTGGCAAAGAACAAGCTATTACTATTACTTCCGGAAGCAATATGTCTAAAGAAGATATCGAAAAAGCTGTTCAAGAAGCTGAGAGATTTGCTGCCGAAGATAAAAAGAAACGTGAAGAAGTCGACGCTAAGAACGAGTCAGAAAATATGTGCTTTGCTATTGAAAAATTAATTAAAGAAAGCGGAGACAAGATTGAAAGTTCTGACAAAGAAAAACTAGAATCTCAAGTAAACGCTACTCGTGAATTACTCAAAAAAGAAAATATTACTGTAGACGAAATCAAAAAACAAAACGAAGAATTACAGAAAGTAATGTACGAAGTGTCTACAAAATTATATCAACAGGCTCAAGCGCAAGCTCCTACCGAGAATAATAATTCTACTGAGAATAATACTCAGGCAAATAATAATTCTCAAAACGTTTATGATGCTGATTTCAAAGAAGTCGATCCTGAAAACAAATAATTAAACTTTCTTGGCTCCTTTAATATTTTAAATATTTAAATATTTTATAAATTTAGTATAATAAATATAATAAAGGAGCCTGAATTTATATTAAAAATAAAAATTATAAGAGGTGAGCAAAGAAATTGGCAGATAAACGGGATTACTATGAAGTTCTTGGAGTAAACAAAAATGCATCAGAAGAAGAAATAAAAAAGTCATATAGAAAGCTCGCAAAAAAATATCATCCGGATTTAAACCCGGGTGACAAAGACTCAGAAGTAAAATTTAAAGAAGTCAACGAGGCCTACGACGTACTTTCAGATAAAAACAAAAAAGCACGTTATGATCAGTTTGGTCACGCCGGTACTGACCCTAGTTATGGCGGTGGCTCAGGCGGATATTATTCAGGGAACCCGTTTGGCGAAGATTTTGATTTGGGAGATATTTTCGGAAGCTTTTTCGGAGGTTTCGGTGGCGGTAGATCCCGCAGGAGTACAGCATCGCGCCGGGGTTCGGACATAGAAGTCAACGTAAATATTTCGTTTTTGGAAGCTGCTAAGGGCTGCACGAAAAAAATCAAATATGACTGTATAGATACATGTTTTAAGTGTCACGGTTCGGGCGCTCGCGAGGGAACTTCTCCGAAGCAGTGTCATGTTTGTCGCGGAACAGGTCAGGTAGTAATTAGCCAGAGAACGCCGTTTGGCGTAATGCAGACAGCTAAGACTTGCGATGCGTGTAGCGGTACCGGCAAAGTCATTGAGCATCCGTGTGGTTATTGCGGTGGCAATGGTCGCGTCCGGACTAATAAAGAAATCGAAGTAAACATACCGGCCGGAATTGACAGCAAACAAATTCTGAACGTCAGCCACAAAGGGAACGCCGGCAAAAACGGTGCAGAGTCCGGAGACTTGCATTTGTATATAAATATTACGCCGCATAGTGTATTCGAGCGCAAGGACTTTGATATTTGGTGCGAGTTACCGATAACTTTTTCTCAGGCAGCTCTCGGAGCGGATGTCGTTGTACCGACGATAGACGGAAAAGTCGAGTATCATATACACGAAGGAACGCAAAACGGGGACATATTCAAGCTAAAAAACAAAGGCATTCCGAAGTTACACGGTCGCGGCTCAGGAGATCAGTATGTCAAAGTGCACATAGAAGTGCCTAAAAACCTGACGAATTCACAGCGAAGTGCACTAGAGAATTTTGAGAAGAGCCTAACAGAGAAGAACTATCAAAAGAGAAAATCATTTTTTGATAGACTTAAGAATTTATTCGAATAAAAGCAAGAATATATTAATAAAAAATTAAAAAGTGTCTGAGTTATTAAAAATTTATTAAATTCAGTCACTTTAAATTATGGAGAAATACACATGGTAAATTTCATTTTGGGGAGATCGGGCTACGGCAAAACTGAGCTCATAAAAAAATTAATACTAAAAGAACTAGACTCAGGAAACAATAACATAATTTTAATTATACCCGAACAGAGTTCTTTTGAAACCGAAAAGAATATTTTAGAATTTCTCGGAAACAAAAACTTTGCCAAGATAAAAATAATAAATTTTTCCAATTTATCAAGTTTTGTATTTGAAAAATTAAACATGCCAGACCTAAAACCGGTAAATAATATAAAACAAATAATAATTTTGAATAATATATTAGAAGAGCTAGGTTCTCAGTTAGAAATATACAAAAAAAGTTCTAGTAATATAAATTTTATAGAACTTTTGCTCAAGACTATACAAGAATTAAAGTCAAACAAAGTAACCATAGAAGATCTAGACAAAATTTTAGAGCTATCAAAAAAAGAATTATTAAAGCAAAAAATCAGGGAGTTAAAATTAATTTATCACAGTTTTAATAATATTTGTCATGAAAAATTTCAAAACGGTTCAAATATATTAAATCTCACAGAAAAGTTATTAAAAGATCACAAAATTTTCGAAAACTACACAGTTTTTATAGACGAATTTGATGGTTTTGACATGCAACAGTTTGACATTTTAGAATATATAATAACACAATCACAAGATACATATATGTCTTTTTGCACTGACCGGACAGATTATTATTTATTCGAAAATATTAACCAGACTATCAAAAAAATCATTAATATCTCACAAAAAAACAATATAGAACACAAGATTTTTGCAAATCTCGCACAAAACATGCGTGCACAAAACGAAGAATTAAAAATTCTGGAGCAAAACATTTTTCGCCCTAACAAAATCAAAAATCATAAAACTCCGGAGAACATATTTTTTAGCAGTAGTCATGATATACACGGCGAGTGTGAGAAGCTCGTTCAAAATATTAAAGACATAATAACTTCCAAAAAATATCATTACAGAGACATTGTGATTTTATTAAGAAATAGTTCTGAATATCCGGATATTATTAAAAATTTATTAAAAAAAGACGGTATAAACTATTTTTTGGACTTTCCTGAAAAATTATTTAACAAAAACATAACAAATTTAATATTGGCGATATTTGACATAATAATAAATAATTATAATTCTCAATACATTATAAAATTATTAAAAACAAATTTAATTAATATTAATCAAGAAGATGTTTATTTACTCGAAAATTATGTATTATTATGGAAAATAAAATCAAAGTCCTGGTTTTCAGAATTCACGATGCATCCAGATGGTTTTTACAGTCAATTTGAACAAAAAGATATAGAATTACTAGAAAAAATTAATCAAATTGGAGAAAAAATTATCACGCCTATATATAAATTTCATCAAAAAATCAAAAATTCTACAGGAAAAGAAATTTCGATTGCACTTTACGAATTAATTTTAGAATTCAAAGTACCTGAAAAATTTAGAGAATTTTGTTGTGAAATTTCGACAAAAAACAATATAGAAACCGCAGAAAAATATGCATTTATATGGAATAATATTATAGATGTGTTGAATCAAGTTGCTGAGACAATTGGCGACCAAAAAATAAAACTGGAAAAATACGCTGAGATTTTCAAGTTTTCTTTAAACACAGTAGATTGCTCATATGTTCCACAAAATTCAGACAGTATATTGATAACTTCTGTTGAACGTGCACGAATTTTCGATAAAAAAGTTGTTTTCATAATTGGTGCAATATCAGGAGAATTCCCGAAAGATCCGGAAATTTCTGAAATTTTTAATATTAACGAAATAAATTATATAAATTCTCTTGGTATAAATTTAAATAAAAATTTAGAAAAAAGTCTGATTACAGAAAGATTTCTGGTTTATAAATCTTTGAGTTGCGTTTCAGACATGATTTTTGTGAGCTGGCATACCTCTGAACCGTCCGAAATCGCACATGAAATTAAAAATATATTTCCAAACACTAAATTTTACAATAAAAATATATTAGAAAACCAAGAATTATCAGAACAAGAAATTAATATAATTAAAATATTTCTAGATAAAAATAAATTTAATTTTAACAATAAATTAAAAACACAAGAACTTTTTGGCAACAATTTGTTTTTATCAGCTTCTCAAATAGAAAAGTATTTTACTTGTAAATTTTGGTATTTCTGTCAGTATGGTTTGAACTTGAAATATATCCAAGAAACTAGTTTCAAAAATTTAGATTATGGCAATATTGTGCATTTTTTACTTGAAAAATTAATACAAAAATATGTAAAACATAAAAAATATTTAAATTTAGAACAAGAACTGGATTTTGATATTAATAATTTATTAAGTGATTATGTAAATAAAAATTTTATGGGCTTGGATAATAAATCGAAATTGTTTATATATAAATTAAGCAAAATAAAAATTACTGTTAAGTTTTTAATAAATTATTTTATTGAAGAGTTTAATCAAAGTAAATTCCAAGTCTTAGAAACTGAATTTAAAACTCCTGAACTAAAATTAGATATTATGAACAAAAAAACAGTAAGTATTATAGGGAAAATTGACCGTATTGACACTATGAATTTGAATAATCAGACGTATTTTCGGATTATAGATTACAAAACTAGCTCAAAAGAGTTCAAATTATCCAATATTTTAGACGGTATGAACATGCAAATGCTGATATATCTGCTCGCTGTCTCTAGAAATAATGATAACATGCTTCCGGCCGGTGTTTTGTATTTTAAAGCCCTTAGACCTATTCTTGAAGCAAAAAATATAAATAATATACAAAAATTATCCCAAGAACTAGATAAATCGCTCAAAATGAACGGCCTTATTGTAGAAAACAAAGACGTGATTCTGGGTATGGAACCTGAATCACAAGGTAAATATATTCCGGTTTTGTTAAAAAATGATGAAATTAAATCTTCAGAGTGTACTGTGAATCCTAACGAACTCGATATAATTTTTAATTATATTGAAAACAAAATCAAACATGTTTCTAATAAAATTTTTGACGGAAATTTTTCTCCGAGACCTATTGTTCTGAATAATAATAACTCTTGCGAATTCTGTAATTTTAAAAATATATGTTTAAATAACGAAAATAATATTAAAAAAACACAAAATTTAAGTAAATCTGAGTCTATAGATATTATGAAAAATTACAATTCTCCGTAATATGATTTTAAATACAAATCTTTAATTTCAGAAATTAACGGATATCTCGTATTTGTTCCGGTGCATTGGTCTTGATGTGCAAGCTCGGATAATTTGTCTATTTTCGACAAAAACTCTTCTTCAGATATTCCAAATTCTTTAAAACTCACGGGAATATCTAATTTTTTATTTAAATCTCGTATATATAATATTAAATTTTGAATATTTTCTTGTTTGGAGTTATTTGGATTATATCTGTCTGTTAATTTCGAAATTTTTAAATATTTTTCGTCGGCTACAAATTTATTGTACTTCGGAAAAGCTACGAATTTTTCAGGTAAACTTGCGTTGTATTTTATAATATACGGTAATAAAATTGCGTTCGAACGGCCGTGTGATATGTTGAACTCTGCTCCGATTTTGTGTGCCATGGAATGATTTAATCCTAAAAACGAATTCGTGAACGCCATGCCTGCTATACACGATGCATTGTGTATTTTTTCTCGTGCTTCGGGATCTGCTGAGCCGTTTTTGTACGATCTAACCAAATATTCGAATATAATTTCGATTGCTTGTAAGCATAGCCCGTCTGTATAATCACTGGACATAGTGGAAACATATGCTTCGATTGCGTGCGTCAGAACGTCTAGTCCCGTGTCTGCTGTGGGAATCTTCGGCAAAGATAACACTAAATTCGGGTCTATAATCGCAATATCGGGTGTTAAATTGTAATCTGCCAACGGATATTTTATATTAGTTTTGTTGTCTGTGATAACTGCAAAACTCGTCACTTCAGATCCCGTTCCGGAAGTCGTCGGAATAGCTATAAATTTTATTTTTCTGTGACTGTCAGGAAATTCGTAAATTCTCTTTCGAATGTCCATGAACTTTAATTTTAAATTATCAAAATTAATATTATTCTCTGAAGACAATAGCCAAATGCTCTTCGCAGCGTCTATTACAGAGCCTCCGCCGAGTGCCAAAATACAATCAGGATTGAACTTTTTTAATACTTCCCAGCCATTTAAAACTGTTTCGAAATCAGGATCAGGTTTGATATCCGAAAACACTTCTATGTTTATTTTATTTTGATTTTTGTTTAAATAATAATTAATTTTATTTAAATATTCGAGATCTATCATGTTCTGATCTGTAATAATTAATACTCTTGAAATGTTTTTTATATTTTCAAGATATGATATCGAGTTTTTCTCAAAATATATTTTCGGCGGAATTTTAAACCATTGCATGTTGTTTCTCCTGAAGAAAATTTTCTTAGTATTTATTAAATTTTCACATGAAATATTTGTAGACACAGAATTTTTTCCGTGCGAGCCACAGCCCAAAGTCAAAGATGGCGTATTATTATTATAAATATCTCCAATGGCTCCGTGCGAAGACGGCGAATTAGTAATAATTCTACAGGCGTTCATATTTAGTCCAAATTGCTCTATAATCTCCTGATTATTACTATGAATACAGGCTGTATGTCCAAGTCCGCCGAATTTTAAAATATTTTTACATGCTTCAAAAGCTTCTTGTGTATTTTTAGTCTTATAATAACTCAAAACAGGAGATAATTTTTCGAGTGACAAGGAAAATTTCTCGCCTATAGTATTTATATCTTGATTTACCAAAATAATTTTTGTGTTCTCAGGTATATTTATATTTGCTAATTTAGCTATTTCGTATGCACTTTTGCCTACTATTTTGGGATTCAAAACACCGGTTTCTTGATTAATCATGATATTACTTAATTTTTGTGTATTTTCAGAGTCCAAAAATATATTATTATTTTCTGTCATGATTTTTTCGAACTCAGGTGCTATAACTTCGTCTATAATTACAGATTGTTCTGATGCGCAAATCATGCCGTTATCAAAAGTCTTTGATAATATTAAATCTGTACAAGCTTGCTGTAAATCTGCGGTTTTTTCTATATAACACGGTACGTTGCCGGGACCTACGCCGAGAGCCGGTTTGCCGGTAGAATACGCCGATTTTACCATTCCTGAGCCGCCTGTAGCCAAAACAGTATGAACTCCAGGATGATTAATTAATTCATGAGTGCTCTCAAGCGACGGACTTTCTATATACTGTATAAAATTCTCCGGAGCTCCGGATTGTATTCCCGCTTGCTTCAAAAGCTCAACTGTACGGACACAAGTTTTTTGTGCTCCCGGATGAAAAGCAAAAATTATGGGATTTCTAGTCTTCGCACATATCAAACACTTGAAAATTACAGTCGAACTCGGGTTCGTGACAGGAGTAACACCTGCTATGACTCCCAAAGGCTCGGCGATTTCTATATAATTCTCAAGTTTATTATTATTTATAATTCCAACAGTTTTTTTGTGTTTTATATTATTAAATATATACTCAGACGCGAACATGTTTTTGATAATTTTGTCTTCAAGAATTCCTCGTTGTGTTTCTTCTATAGCTAACTTTGCTAAATTTACATGATTTTCCATAGCTATTATAGCCATGTTTTGCACAATTTTATCTATTTGTTCTTGATTTAAACTCATGAATTCTTCCAGAGCTTGATTAGCTTTGAAAACTAAATTATCAATTATTTCGTTCATATTATTCTCCCTGATTTATATTTTTATTATTATTTTAATACTATGTTTAATATTTTGTCTTTGACATAAATTACTTTTATTATCTGTTTGTCAGAAGTGAATTTAATATACTCAGGAGTGTTTTTGAATTTCTCATGTACTTGTTCTTGAGTTAAATTTACAGGCAATTTTAATTTTGCACGTAATTTTCCGTTTATCTGTAAAACTATTTCTGTTTCTGAATCTGTACATTTTGATAAATTATATTCGGGCCAAGTTTGTTGACATGCAAGATTTTCGCCTAGATTACAGTTTTTGTAAACTTCTTCTGTAATATGCGGTGCGAACGGATTTAATAATAACGTAAATATTCTCAAATATTCTTTGGAAATTTCGCCCTGGTCATAAATAATATTTATTAAGCCCATGAGACTTGCGATAGCTGTATTAAATTTCATGTTTTCTATGTCTTCAGTGACTTTTTTTATAGTCTTATTAAATTCGCTCTCGAGTTTATTATTATTATTTATATTATTATTTAATAAATTTTGTAAATCCCAGTATCTTTCGAGAAATCTTCTGCTGCCTTTGATTCCTGTAGTGTTCCAAGGAGCAGCTTTTTCGAAATCGCCTATGAACATCTCATAAATTCTCAAAGTATCAGCGCCATAATCACGAATTATATCATCGGGATTAATTACGTTGCCGCGTGATTTACTCATTTTTTCGCTGTTTTCCCCAAGAATCATGCCGTGACTAGTTCTTTTTTTGTACGGCTCCGGAAAATTATTTACTACGCCCAAGTCATACAAAAATTTGTACCAAAATCTACTATATAATAAATGTAAAGTCGTGTGCTCCATGCCGCCGTTGTACCAGTCTACGGGCATCCAGTAATTTATATTTTCTTTTGAAGCCAGAAAATTTTTGTTCTTGGGATCTGTATATCTCAAGAAATACCATGATGATCCGGCCCATTGCGGCATAGTATCTGTTTCGCGTCTGGCTTTGTTTTTACACTTAGGGCAAGTCGTATTTACCCAGTCTGTACAATTATTCAAAGGAGACTCGCCATCGTCTGATAACTCTAAATTATTTATATTTATATCCGGTAATTTCAACGGAAGTTCAGATTCCGGAACAGGTACTTGTCCGCATTTTTCACAGTGAATAATCGGAATAGGCTCTCCCCAGTACCTCTGACGCGAGAATATCCAGTCCCGTAATTTATAATTTGTTTTTTCAGTACCAATTTTGTTTTCTTTAATATATTCTATAATTTTATTCTGTGCGTCTTTAATATCTAAATTATCTAAAAATCCGGAATTTATTAATTTATTATTATTATTTATGACTTGTATAATATTTATATTAAATTTTTCTGCAAATTCTTGGTCACGTGTATCATGCGCAGGAACAGCCATAATAGCTCCCGTACCGTAACTCGTCAGGACATAATCTGAAATATATACCGGAATTTTATTATTATTCACAGGATTATAAGCAAATATATTTTCTAATTTTACTCCTGTTTTGTTTTTATTTAATTCAGTTCTCTCAAAACTAGATTTTTTACTAGCTTCTATAATATAATTATTTACTTCTTGTATATTAGTAATTTGATTATTTATTTTTTTTATTATTTCGTGTTCCGGAGATATTACTAAATAACTTACGCCAAAAATAGTTTCCGGTCTGGTCGTATATATTTTTATATTTTCTTGAGTATTAGTCTTAAAAATTATCTCGGCACCGGTAGACTTACCTATCCAATGTGTTTGCTGAGATTTTACTCTTTCGGGATAATCTACTAATTCCAGATCTTCTATTAATTTTTTTGCGTATTCAGTAATTTTCAAAGTCCATTGGGATTTGATTTTTTGTACAACTTCACTGGAGCATCTTTCGCATTTACCCTGAACTACTTCTTCGTTCGCAAGTACGCACTTACAAGACGTACACCAATTTACGTTAGATTTAGATTTATACGCCAAATTTTTCTCGAATAATTTCAGAAATATCCATTGGGTCCATTTATAATACTCAGGGTCCGTCGTGTCTATTTCTCTGTCCCAGTCAAAAGACATCCCTAAAGATTTTAATTGTGATTTAAATCTCGAGATATTATTTTTAGTAATTATACTCGGATGAATTTTGTTTTTCATAGCAAAATTTTCAGTCGGTAACCCAAAAGCGTCCCAACCGATAGCATATAAAACATTATAATTTTGCATACGTCTTTTTCTGGAAATTATATCTAAAGCCGTGTAACTCCTGGGATGTCCGACGTGCAAGCCCTGACCTGACGGATACGGAAACTCTACTAATCCAAAAAATTTTTGTTTGTTACTGTTAATATCTCCGGTTTTAAATATATTCTTAGAATACCAATAATCCTGCCACTTTTTTTCTATCTCTATATGATCATATTTTTTAAATTTATTATTATTTGGCATATCTGCGCTCCAATTTTTTATTATTATAATCTACTAAATAATTATATGCTTCGTAAGTATCTTGAACTATAATTTTCTGTTTTTCTATATATTTATGCATAGCATTACTAAGCTTGTCTATTATGACTATATCAAGATTTACTTTACAAGCTTCTCTGAAATATTCTATACCATCGTATTTTCTGTCCAGACTTATGCAATCTGATGCAAAGACTATTCTTTCGAGCAAACTCATGTTCGCACGACCGGTAGTATGATATCTTATAGCATTTAATATATCTTGATCCTGAATATTTAATATATTTTTTGCATAGACACTACCGACCCAACCGTGATAAATTTTATTACTCTTGGGAGTAAAAGTACTCGGGTCATAATTTTCGTTTTGCAATATTTCCAGCTGTTTTGAATATGGCATTTCTTTGGCTATATCATGCAAAACTCCGGCTACAAAAGCACTTTCCTCGTCTGCTTTATATAATCCTGCCAATTCTACAGCTTGATTTGCAACATTCAAACAATGTATATATCTCTCTCGGGATAAATTTTTCTTTAATTCCTCGTTAATTTGCTCTAAATTATACATTATTTATTCATACTCACTTTCTATTATATTTTTAATATTTTTAATATTTTATATTAAATTTCTGAGAATAGTGCTTCGCTAAATTCTCTGGCGTTAAATTCTTTTAGACTCTCGAGATCTTCTCCAAGACCGATATATTTCACAGGTAATTCTAATTGGTTTTTAATAGCCAAAATTATACCTCCACGGGCAGTGCCGTCCAGTTTAGTAAGTATAATACCGGTCAGATTTAATATTTTCTTGAATTCTATTGCCTGATTCAGACCGTTTTGGCCCGTAGAAGCATCAAGAACCAATAATATTTCTTTATTACTTTCCGGTAATTCGCGAGATATAATTTTGTTTATTTTTTCGAGTTCTCTCATGAGATTTTGTTTATTATGTAATCTTCCTGCAGTATCACATATTATGACATCTGAGTTATGAGCTTTCGCAGAACAAATCGTATCGTAAATCACGGACGCAGAATCAGAGCCCTCAGGCTGTTTAACTATAGGACAGTCTATTAATCTTGCCCAGATATCTAACTGTTCTACAGCGGCAGCTCTAAAAGTATCTCCTGCTGCGAGTATCACTTTTTTATCTTGATTCTGTAAATTATACGCCAGTTTTGCGATACTTGTAGTCTTCCCGACACCATTGACGCCTACTACTAATATAATACTGGGTTTTGTGTTTATATTTAATTTACTGTTATTATCTTCAAGTAATTCCGTGATTATATTTATTAAAATATTTTTTATTTCTTTCGGATCAGTAATGCCGGATTTTTTTACTTCTTCGCGTAATTTATTACATATTATTTCTGAAGTTTTCATACCGACGTCTGAAGAGATTAATATTTCTTCCAGTTCTTCAAAAAAATCCTCGTCAATTTTTGTAAATAAATTTATTATATTACTTATTTTACCCGAGATATTATCACGAGTTTTTTTCAGACTTTCTTTAATTTTCTCGAAAAACTTCATATTAATTTCACCCAAAAAAATTATATTTTAATATATTATATTAAGCCCATGAGAGTTAGCGTTTCTTTAGCAGCTTGCTGCTCGGCTTCTTTTTTACTTTTGCCCGTGCCGTGACCTACTGTATTATTATTTATCTGGACTTCTACCGTAAATCTTTTGTCATGGTCAGGTCCGGATTCGCCTACAAGAACATATCTTATTTTTTCATCAGGATTTTTCTGGATAATTTCCTGTAAGTCTGTCTTGTAATCTTGTATATCTTGAATTTTTGGATCTTTCACGGCCGGAATTATAAATTTCAAAATAAATTTTTTAGCTTCGGAATAATTTGAATCTAAATATATCGCTGCACAAATAGCTTCAAACACATCGGCCTGTATAGACGGTCTGCATTGACCTCTGTTGTGTCTTTCGCCGCGACTTAATTTTATGTACTGTTGCAAATCTAGCTGTTCCGCAAATTTACTTAATTGTTTCTCACAAACTAATGCCGCACGTAATTTTGTAAGATCGCCTTCAGGTAAATCCGGGAAATTCTTAAATATATAATCCGAAGTTACGAGCCCCAGTATAGAATCCCCAAGAAACTCCAGTCTTTCATAGTCTGTATATTTTCCGTTAGATTCATTGGAATAAGACGAATGCGTAAGAGCTATATGTAAATATTTTTTGTCTTTAAAATAATAATCTATTTTTTGTTCCAGTTCTTCTACCACAAAATTACCCCCTAAATATTTTTATATATTAATTTATATTTTCAGAAATAATTTTACTGACGTTTCGTTTGGCATATTCGCCCGCAAGTCTGATAGCACTCTTGAAAGCTCTGAAATCTGAATTTCCGTGAGCTTTAAACACAGGCTTCGAGATCCCCATTAACGGTGCTCCACCAAACTCATGATAATCCATAGATTTTTTAAATTCTTTTAATTCTTGATTTAATAATACTCCTGCGAGTTTAGTCTTGGTATTTTTCAAAAGAATTTGTTTGAATTTATTAAATAATTCTTTGGACATGCCCTCGTATAATTTTAAAATAATATTTCCGGTAAACCCGTCACAAACCAGAACGTCTGTATTTCCGGACGGTATATCACGAGCTTCGATATTTCCGACAAAATTAATCTCAGAATTATTTTTTAATAAATTATAAGCATCACATCTTAGGCTTCCGCCTTTGCACTCTTCTGAGCCAATATTTACAAGACCTACTTTGGGATCTTTTACGACCATGACGTTTTTCATGTATATAGAACCCATTACGCCAAATTGATACAGCATGTCCGGTTTACATTCTATGTTTGCTCCGCTGTCTATAAGCATGAAAAAGCCATTTTCTTTTGGTATTATAGGCGCAAATGCACATCTTTTAATACCCGGGATTCTCTTTACTATAAGAGTTGCACCTACTGCCAAAGCACCGCTATTACCCGCAGAAACAAAAGCGTCGCCTTCATCTTGACTTAGCATACGGAGACCCTCGGCCATAGAACATTCGCTTTTTTCTTTCATGATATCCGTAGGGTCATCAGTCATGCTAATTTCTTCAGAACAATTTACTATATTTATATTCTGAAGAGAAATATTATTTTTTGTACTTATATTTTTAAGTTCAGTTTCGTTTCCGATTAAAATAATTTGATATCCAAACTCGTCCGCTGCCATTCTGGAAGCTTTTAAAATCTCAGCAGGGCCTTTATCTGAACCAAGTGAATCTACGATTATTTTCATAAAACATTACCCCCTAGTTTCTAAAATAAATTAAATATCTATTTTTTTCAAATTTTTTATGTATTCTAGAGATCTCTCTGAAAATTTATTATATCTCATTTTTTTGTCCTTGATAATATTTTCTAACGGAGAAATTATACCAAAGTTCGCACCCATCGGTTGGAAGTTTTCAACAGTTTCATCCGTGATATATTTCGAAAGAGC
This sequence comes from Clostridia bacterium, assembly GCA_017414725.1. Lineage (GTDB taxonomy): Bacteria > Bacillota > Clostridia > Oscillospirales > Acutalibacteraceae > UMGS1491. The sequence goes on along the minus strand of JAFQKZ010000053.1, from coordinate 3,427 downwards.
ACCAATTATACTAATATCTTCAAATATTAATTTTTCTTGGGATTTTAATTTTCTCACGGAATTTATACCGGCTACTAATCCTGAACACGCTGATTCTATATATCCCTCGACGCCCGTGATTTGTCCTGCGAAAAATAAATTTTCGTTATTTTTAAAACTGTAATCTCTGTTTAAAACTCTGGGCGAATCTATAAAAGTATTTCTGTGCATTACTCCGTATCTGACTATTTCCAGATTTTTCAGAGCCGGTATTAAACTAAATACTCTTTTTTGTTCTTTAAATTTCAAATTTGTTTGAAAGCCGACTATGTTATATAAACTTCCGGAAGAATTTTCTTTTCTCAACTGAACTACTGCATAAAATTTATTATTATTTTCATCTCGTAGTCCTACGGGTTTCATTGGGCCGTATCTCAAAGTATCTATGCCGCGTTTTGCCATGATTTCTACGGGCATACAGCCCTCGTACACTTTTATATTATTATTATTATTTTTGTCTATGTCATGTAATTCTGCTCGTTCGGCGTTTATTAACTCGTTATAAAAAATCTCGTATTCTTCTTTGTTTAACGGACAATTTAAATAATCATCAGAATTATTTTTGTTATATCTCGAACCAAAAAACGCATGGTTCATGTCTATGCTGTCAAAAGTAACAATAGGTGCCGCAGCATCGTAAAAATTTAGTAATCCACCGCACATTTTTTGTATATTCTCAGCAAGCAAATCTGAAGTCAACGGACCTGTACATATTATATTTATATTATTTTTTAAATTATTAATATCTGTAATTTCTTCTGAGATTATATTTATTAATTTGTGATTTTTGATTTTTTCTGTAATTAATTCTGAAAATTTTTCGCGATCTACTGCAAGTGCTCCTCCGGCTGGAACACTCGTTTGATCTGCACATTCTAAAACTAAAGAACCTAATTCTCGCATTTCTTGTTTTAATAATCCTGAAGAACTATCTGTAAAATTAGACTTGAAAGAATTCGAACAGACTAATTCACAAAAATTTTTGTTTTTATGTGCCGGAGAAAATTTCTTCGGTTTCATGTCATATAAATTTACTTTTATATCTCTTTGGGCTATCTGCCACGCCGCCTCACAACCTGCAAACCCTGCACCAATTATATTTATTATTTCTTGATCCATATGTTTTTTGAAACTCCAATATATATTTATATTATTTTTATATTTTATTTTTGATAATTACACTCTGTATTGGCACAGTATATTTTTCCGTTTTTACCTGTTTTTTTATATAAAATTTGCGAACAGTTCGGACAAGTTTGATCTAACGGTTCGTCCCATGACACAAAATCACAATTCGGATAATTACTACATCCAAAGAATTTTTTCCTGTTTTTCGTATTTTTTATAATTATTTTTCCTGTAGAACATTTTGGACACGAAACTCCAAGTTCTTTGACTATTTTTTCTATATGCGTACATTCGGGATAACCTGTGCAGCCTATAAACTTACCGAATCTGCTTCTTTTTATAATCATAGGTCTTCCGCAGACTTCACAAATTTTATCTATTTTATCTTCTTCAAGAGTAATTTTTACGCCTTCCATTTCTAGTTTTGCTTTGTCAAGCATATTAATTAAATCTTCGTAAAATACTTTTAAAGAATCCGTCCAGTTTAATTTCCCGTCTGCGACTGTATCTAAATCTTGTTCCATTTGAGCCGTAAATTTTAAGTCTACTATATTTTTAAATCTTTCTTTCATGATTTTATTAACGACTTCGCCGAGTTCCGTAGGCTTTAAAGATTTCTGTTCTTTTATGACATATTCGCGTGCAAGTATAGTCGAAATAATCGAAGCATATGTCGAAGGTCTGCCGATGCCTTCTTCTTCAAGAGATTTAATTAATGACGCTTCTGTATATCTTGCCGGAGGTTCCGTAAAATGCTGTCCGGAACTGATATCTTTTAATTTTAAAACTTGATTTTCTTCTAAATCAGGCAATAATTTTTCTTTTTCTTCTTCTGTGTCTTGGCCTTCTACATATAAAGTCATAAATCCGTCAAAGTCTATATTATACGCAGAAGCTTTGAAAATATATCCCGGAACTCCGGATTTTTCTGACAAAATATCAACTTGTATTGTATTTTGTACGCAATTTGTCATCTGACTTGCTATAAATCTTTCCCAGACTAATTTATATAATCTGTACTGATCTTGAGTCAGACTTTCTTTTACTTCTGCCGGACTTAAATCAGGCATCGTAGGTCTTATAGCTTCATGACCGTCCTGTGCGTTGCTTTTGGACTTGTATCTTCTAGGTTCTTTAGGTAAATATTTTTCGCCCCATCTGGATAATATATATTCTCTGGCACCGTTTAGAGCATCTTCAGATAATCTCAAAGAGTCCGTTCTCATATAAGTAATAAGACCGACAGAACCCGAAATTTTTAAATTATTTTTAATTTCTACGCCTTCGTATAATTCTTGCGCGGCTTTCATAGTTCTCTTAGCCGTGAAATTTAATTTTCTTGAAGATTCTTGCTGCAAAGTAGAAGTAATAAACGGGGGAGCAGGTGTTTTGTTCCTCTTGCCCTTTTTTAATTTATGTATTTTATATTCTGAGTTCTCGAGATTTAATAATATCTCGTCTGCCTGTTCTTTTGTATTTATTTTTATCTTGTTATTTAAATCTCCATAAAAACTCGCACCAAAAGATTTTCTTTGAGATTTCGGAATAAAATTAGCATCAATAGTCCAGTACTCTTCAGGTACAAAATCTCGGATTTTTTCTTCGCGATCTACTATTATTCTCAAAGCAACAGATTGTACTCGTCCTGCCGAAAGACCTTTATGTATTTTTTGACACAAAAACGGACTTAATTTATATCCTACGAGTCTATCAAGAACTCTTCTGGCCTGCTGAGCGTTTACTAAATTTAAATCTATAACTCTCGGAGATTCGATACCGTTTTTTACACCGGTTTTAGTAATTTCATTAAAAGTAACTCTATTAGAATCTTCCAAATTTAAATTCAACAAATACGCTAAGTGCCACGAAATTGCTTCACCTTCTCTATCAGGGTCCGTTGCAAGATATACTTGATCAGAACTACTAGCTTTTTTTCTAAGACTTTCTACTGTTTCTTCTTTGCCTTTAATAATTTCATATTTCGGCTCGAAATTATTTTTAACATCGACGCTTAATCTTCTGGTAGGCAAATCTCTGATATGACCCATAGACGCGATGACTTCGTAATCATTGCCTAAATATTTTTTTATAGTCTTGGCTTTCGCCGGCGACTCCACAATCACCAAATTCATAATTTTCTACCAACCACTTTTATATATAAAATTAAATACTGTAACTCCGGTAAGTATTTTTAGTATTCTAACTATAGATAGTATACTATTCTACCGAAGTTACACTTGTTCTTCAATTTATATTTAAT
>JAFQKZ010000052.1 GCA_017414725.1 Clostridia bacterium | reverse complement strand
TTGTTTTAGTTATATATTTAGACATAAAACCACCACTTTCTATTTATTTTATATAAATTTATATGAGTTAAAACCTTTTTCAATATCAATTTTGCACAGAATTTTTGGTATGCCAATACAAACTTTCGATATTTATAAAATTTTAGAACAACTTAACAAAAGTATATACAAACATACCACCGCAACAATTGGAACAGGGTAAGATCCTTGTTGAGTAGGGGATGCACCCGCGAAGAAAATCGTGATTACCCGAATTACCAAGGGGGAGCCGGTACTCCGAACCTAACCGAAGCCTTTAATTCTTTGAGGGAAGACTAGTAATTCAATAATCTTTATTGTGTTAAGCTGCTTTCCCCATTACTTTCCAGAATTGCTAAAACTTTGACATTTGGTCCTAATTCGGCCATTTTTTTCTCTGTTCTAGCCACAAATATCACCTTCGTATCTGATAAAAATCTACAACCTTTTATGTCCGGTAACGACGGCATTTTATTTTTTAAAAACTCGAAAGCTTTCTTCGAGTCCATAGCCTTCAGTTTTTCCCACGAAACTTCGGCCTCTATGTCAGCCTTCCCCAAATCTTCTATATTAGTTTTGTTGGATATAGTTTTGCCTGTTAATGTTTTCAAAGAATAGTATTTCACTGTAATATTTGACATAAAAATCTCCCTTTCTATATTTTATTTATTTTGAATAAATTATACGAGCTGCAGCTTCGTATACTGTTAATTTTACACAACACAGGGAGGTTATGTCAACAATAACTCTTAAGATTTATAAAAATTTTAGAACAACTTAACAAAAGTATATACAAACATACCCGTGCAACAACCGGAAACAGATTAAGATCCGTGTTGATCAGGGGATGCACTCGCGAAGAAAGTCGAGATTACCCGAATTTGCAATTGGGATTTGGTACTTTAAATTTAATCGAAGCTTTTAATTCTCTAAGAGAAAATTGAAATTTTATTCTTATCCGATAAAAAGCGACGATGTCCGACACCATTTAACTTCATCTTATCTGTTAAAAACTTAAATGCTTTATCTAAACTCAAATTTTTTAGCTGGTCAAATGAAATTGTGGATTCTTTTTCAGGCTTACCTGAATTACTAATTTTAGTGGTTTGGTGGTGTTCTATGGAGATGTACTTGTCTATAAAATTCTCAATTTGATGGTACTAATGGAGGAACTGATGAGAATATAGCAAATCGTACAATTTTATCTCAGTTTTTATCAGATTTACCATCTGAAGATACCGATAATACTCGTGATATAGTTAATAAAAAGTTCCCATTAGCGTTTATATTCAAATTAAAACACGAGAGATTCATAGACTTTTATATGTCAAATTAAAATTATTTTTTTAGTTTAAGCAAATAATTAATAGCTTCAGAAAGAGTGCCCAGTTTATTGATTAATTTTTCTTTTACAGCTTGCTCTCCTTCTAGGACAGTTCCAATATCTAATGACAGTTCTTCGGTGTTCATGCATAATTCATAAAATCTTTTTTTGGAAATTTTTGAGTTTGAAGTTACAAAATTTGCGATACGTTCTTGCATGCGTTTTATATACTCAAAAGACTGTGATGTCCCTAAAGTCATACCGGTGGTTCTCACGGGATGTATAGTCATAGTTGCTGATTTTGCTATAAAAGACATATCTGTGCAAACTGCCAACGGAACTCCTATAGAATGTCCTCCGCCGATGACCATTGAAACACTAGGTTTGCTCATGCCTGATATTAACTCTGCGATGGCAAGCCCTGCTTCTATATCTCCACCAACCGTATTTAGTAATAACAATAGACCTGAAATTTTCGGGTCTTGTTCTATTGCCACGAGTTCCGGTATTACGTGTTCATATTTTGTAGTTTTTGTTTCAGGAGAAGAATAAGTATGTCCCTCGATTTCTCCTATAATAGTAAGACAGTAAATTTTTTTGTTTTTTGGACCTGTTATTACAGCACCAATATTTTGAATTCTTTCGTATTGTTCTTCACTACCGGTTTTTTCTGTATTATTATTTTTGTTATTATTTATAGGCATAATTTATCACGCTCCATAAAGTTTATTTTCTCGAATAGTTCAAATAATATACACAAAAATCATCATACAAAATTTTTAGTTGACAAATAGAATTTAACATGATATAATCAATTCATAAGTTATTTTGAAAGGAAAATCTCGATGAAGATTAACAAAAAAATTATTTTAAAAACCACATCAAAGTTATTGGCGTTAACCACTATTTCTACTACCGGTATGTTTCCTACGAGCTTTACCCCTCGTTTTTATAGTTCCACCGTTCAGGCTGGGTGGTTTACGAGCCCTTATGATGAATTTATGGAGAATAACCAAATCAAATCCCTTACAGCAATAATCCAAGGTATACTAACCGAAGACGAAAACAATGAAACCCCGGTTGAGAAACGTAAAGTTTGGCAATGGTTTGCGTCAGCGCCTGACTATGACAACGAAAACAACGAAAACAACAAGAAAGTGTTGAAAGCTTTACAAACCAAATTCGACAGCGCGATCGGCGCCTTGCCAAAAGGGCATCCGGGTAAGCCTAATAAGTTCGGCGAACAAATATTTTCCCTTACGTTGCCTGACGTGGTAAACGCATATTTAAACTATGTGTTAAGTTTTCGAGGTCATACTCTAGATAGTGCAGACGGCACGGACCTGGCTTTCATAAATTCCACGGCATTTACAGGGGTGAACAAGGATCTAACCGCACTGTCCTCAGACGACGAAAAATTCGCCAATCTCATGCTGGCGTTGCAAAGTGTTGTAAGCGCCTATTCAACCAAAAGGCTTGTTATATCAGCGCTCGCTGCGGGGCAAAATATCGCGCCGTGGATTTTGCCGGGAGCTGGACTGCTGGCTTTGAGCCTTGGAAGTGGATTAATCGGTAAGGCTTACCATGCCACTAAGGTTGTTTTAGGGGGAGCCACAAACGTAACTAAAGAATTTTTGCGCAGGAATATATATAACCGCTTTGCTTTAGATAGTGACCCTCTTGTATTACGTAAAAAAATGGAAGATTATTTATATAGTATTGTTTTGTGTCAGGACAAAGCTCTTAGTAAATTAATAAATATCATGAGTGGTATGGCTGAAATGTGGCGAATTTCCGATAAGACTGGAGAACCCTGCAAAACCGCCAGCACAATGGTATTTATAGGAGATTCGGGTATTGGGAAAACGCTTACCGCCCGTGCATTGTCAGAATTATTCTTCAAACGCGATATGCAACCATGGCAGTTTATTACCTCTGCGTCTATCGCTCCTACTGCAGTTTCAAGTACCGATAATTCCAAAGACTCGAAAAATAAAAACAACAAAAACAAACCCCAAGATTCTGGTGTTATGACCCCTGCTGACAGGCTTTTCAGTGCTGATTCCGAGTTAATAAGACAGCTTAAATTAAATAATAAAGTTATAATTGTTCTAGACGAAATAGACAAAATGCATGCGTTGGATCCAAACGATACTATTTTAGGAAAATTAAGAAATGCTAGAGATACCGGTACAATAAGAATCAAAAATGGTGTAGATGAAGAAACCGTTGACGTTTCCAGAACAGTATTTATTTGTATTTCGAACGAAAAACGTGAGTGTTGGGGATTAGAACCTGTTAAGTTAACTGACGTACAAGCCGCTGCTCGTACCGAAATCAAACGTGATAAATCTTTAGTTAACAGATTCGACGTAATTGAATTTGATTATTTTACAAAAGAAGCATATACTGTTATTTTGAAACCCCTTTTGGAATCTTTACAGCAATCATACAGGAAACTTTACAATATTAACATAGCTATTGATGAGGATTTGGTATGTTCTATAGCTGAAGCTGCCGAAGAACTTAACAAGGGTGCCCGTGGTGTAAATGATTATATGGCTGCCCTGTATGGCGCATTGGTAGGATATCGTGCTGAACTCTTGCAATCAGGTTTAGAAAATTCAAAAGAAAATCTCTATATATCAGCAAAATATAATCGTGACAGTAAATCTTTTGATATAACTCAAAACGATCCTGATGCTTTGATTCAAAATTATTATGATTCTAGTTTAGCTTGTTAATATACAGACTCCTAAAATTTAAGTATAGTATAGCAAAGGAGAATATATATTGAAGAAAACCGAGCATGATATTCAAGAAAATCGAATATGTCAGAAAACCGGTAAAAAATACGTAGATATATATTCTTCTGAACGCAAAAAAGAAACTAGAAAATTTAGAATATCATTAAGTAGAATTTTGTTTTGTATATTTTTTGTTTGCATAGGTCTAATCGGTTCGATGATGATCTATGTTTATATAACTTTAAGTTCTTTTAATTACGAAACAGATTTTAATATTCAAGAAAATAATATTAATATTCAAGATAATATTACGGAAGATTTAAATAATTCAAATTTAATAAATGACAACATGATTTTAAACGTGTTATTAGTTGGTAGCGATTCTATGTCTGCAGGAGATGGCGGGCGTAGCGATTCAATATTAATTTTGTCTGTGAATATGCGTACCAAAAAAATAAAAATCACTTCAATTATGAGAGATACATGGGTTAGTATCCCCGGGTACCCAAAAGATCGTATAAATGCTTCGTATGCATACGGTGGCTGCAAATCAGTAATTGACACAATACATAGAAATTTCGGTATATATATAGACAGATATGCGTGCGTAGATTTTGCTGGATTTTCAAAAATAATCGACTCTATCGGTGGTATAGATATGTATTTAACAGAACAAGAATGTAGTTATATTAATAAATATTCGGAAAATAAAAATAATATTTTAAAAATTTCTAGCGGAATTAAACATCTAACTGGCACTCAAGCTTTGCAACATGCCAGAAATCGTAATAGTATAGGCTCAGATTATGACAGAACTACAAGACAAAGACAAGTAATTAAATCCGTAATAGAAAAAATGAAATCTGTTAATATTACAGAAATCACTAATTTAGTGTCAAAGCTTGCACCGATAGTTACAACTAATTTTAAGCAATCAGAAATAGGTAGATTAGTGCTAAGTTGTCTTGATTATTTAAAATATGACATAGAAGAGTTCAGAATACCTACTGACGATAACGTACGCAACGAAACGTATTCTCAAAAAATGGTATTAGTTATAAACAATATGTCAAAAGCTCGAGAAGACCTGAAAAAATTTATTTATGAATATTGAAAAAATTTAATTATTAGTTTTTTGACAAGTGTTTTGGATAAATTGAAAAAAATTGATTAAATAAAAGAAATAAAATATTGGAAGCGATTTTGCAAGCGACATTGAGGAGCCATCCAAAGGAGTTGAGAGGGGAAACGGTTAGGATAAAAAAGGAAACGAAGATATTTAAAGCAAAATTTAGAAAAACAAAATTCAGCTTTTAGGAGGGGTATCAACTAAATTTTTAATACTCTAGAGAAACTAACATGTAAAAATATTGTTGCCGGCAATTTTACTATAATTGACAAAAAAAACATCATATAACATACTGAGATATAGCACTAATAGATATATTAATATAAAAATGTTAGTATTTATTAGTAAATATTATGAATTTGTTTACAAGGAGTTGTGTGAATTATGGATAAAGATAAAATTTTAGATAATAATAAACAGTGT
>JAFQKZ010000051.1 GCA_017414725.1 Clostridia bacterium | reverse complement strand
TATTTTATTGATTAAGTCTTGTAGCTCAGGGATGTCAGTAGTATGGGCAGGTGTTATGTGTCGTTTACTGTTGCTATGATGTTCCGTTTTTCGAGGTTTTCTTAACACATAACGATCTAGTAGGCCACCTCCCACAAAACTAGCAGCTAGCGATAGAAAACTGGCTAGGTCACCGTAATTTATTTTTTTATGCAACGGGACACCCGTTTGCGGAGTCTTTTCAGCGCCATATGTTTTTGGATTTTCTATTTCTATACTATTTTTTCCAATAGGTTCCACATCCACGAACTCTTGGCTACTTTCTGAATGAGGCGTAGTTGAAGCATCATTTTCGGATTCATATTCATTATGTTCGTCTGCCTCAAGAACCAAGGCTGATGAGTCGCCAGAATCATTGTCTTGGATAAGCTCCGTATCAGGTTCCTCGGTAGCGGCATTGCCATTCTCAGTCAACAAAAGCTCCTCGGGATCGGTTTCAAAATCAAGTTTGTTGTTTCCGTTCCTATCACTATTATGAATAGGAAACTCGGTAACAATAGCACCATTGTCTGTAGCCGTTATAGAACTGACTCCGCTGAGTGCAGTCAATCCTCCTAATATACCCGCACCAATTTTATTTTTTATAGATTTTGTTCCGCCTGACACTATTCTTAACTCCTCATCTGATAAATTCTGCAAAATTTCAAACAGATCTAACTCTAAATCTTTTGCGTCACCGGTATATCCCAAGTCACGCAATATTTGTACAAATTCGTCTAAATCTTTTGCTTCTGATAATTTCGCAAAATCTTTTTTAATATTTTCTGTAATTTTTATTAATTTATTTTCTCTCATAACAAACACTCCCTACAAAATAAAAACACTATTTTACTTATAATAAAAATAATATTTTTTTGTCAACAGAAAATTTATTGAAGGAGCATGTGATTTAACAAACGGCAAATAGATGATCAGCGAATATTACAAAAAAGCAATGCTTATGAAATTCAGATTTATATAAATATTCTCGTGACTTTTACATCGTATTAATTCAAAGCCGTACAAAAAGCGAATATCCAAAAATCTTTTGTTTATGATAAAGTTGAACATGTTTTTGCTGTTATCGAGAATCACGGAAAATATTAGTATTTATACCCAGATTAGTTTTTTGTTACTCTATATACGGTGTTACGTAAAATATAATCTAATAAAACTTTATAATCATATATATTTGATTTAGTAACTATTATAAAATATTTTTATAATAAAATCACAATCTTTATGTTTTTAAACTCAAGATTCAAATCAAGTATTTAATGTATAATAAATATTTTTGTAATATAACTATATTCACACACAAATAAATTATTTGAAGTTATTATTAAAAAAATATATATTTTTTATTGTTGCAACATTTGTGTCCGGATATAAAATTTAGAGAAAGGGCATAAATATTTGAATAGTAAATGTAATTTGACGAGAAATTTGTTTAAAAAAATATTAATATTTTTGTTAGTTATATTAAATTTCGGATTTGCTAGTGCGGAAAGATA
>JAFQKZ010000005.1 GCA_017414725.1 Clostridia bacterium | reverse complement strand
TCTACAACAAAAACATTAAGAATAATTATCAAAAATTTAATTTTACCTGTGTTCATATTAATGTTTCTGTTAATTTTTACGTTATCGCTATTTTCATATTTTAATCCTACTTTAAACAGAATGTCAGATTTTAGTGAATATACGATCCCAATTATTGGCGAATTAAATCCCAAAAACGTCGAAAAATATAAGTATATTGCCAACTCTATTCTTGATATTTTTAATACAGAAAACAAGAAGATTTTTGTGTTTACCACTTCTATTCACAACAAATATTTAACCCGAAACTTTAACATCGTTAATATTATTATAAAAATACAAGAAATCATATCAAACAAAAACATAAAAATTTCATTTATTAATAACACAAATTTAAATTTTAGTAGTGATATGCTATCTAAAAAAATAGACTCAGAGTCTCAGGACAACGACATAATTTTCGTATGTATTCCAAATATTCTTGAAAAATCGGAAGCTTTTGAGTGTGCAAAAATGTGCAAAAATATAATACTAATTGAAAAATGCGTGAAAAGCAAGTACTCAGATTACGAAAAAGTTATATTTTATTTAAATCAAAACAAAATTTTGCCTAAAGGAGTGATAATTTTAGACTAAAATGAGAACTAAAAATTCGATTAGAAATATTTTAGTAAGCTTTTTATCGTATTTTATAATATTAATCGGTTCATTTATTACTCGGAAAATTTTTGTAAACGTCTTAGGCTTAAAAATTATTGGTATAGAAGGCATGTTTCTAAACGTAGTCTCGGCACTTTCAATAATTGAGCTCGGGTTAGGAACAGGAATTGTGTACAAATTATACAAACCGATCGCTAATTCTGACTGGGAACAAGTGTCTATAATTTTATGTTTTTTACGAAAGGCGTATTACATTATTTCCGCCTCGATTTTAATTATCGGTATTGGAATCTCGTATTTTGTAATAAGCCCAATTTCGGACGATTTCTCTAAAATATGGCTAGCGAAAATATTTATTTTGTATATTTTGGATATAATTTTTTCGTATTTATACGCACACAAGAGATCTATGTTTATAGCCGACCAAAAAAATTACGTAAACAATCTCATACATATTTTGGTGCAAATCATAATGTTCACATCTCAAATATTCATTTTGAAATTTTCGGGATCATTTGAACTGTATCTAATTATAAAAATATTATGTAGAATTTTTGAAAACACTATAATTTCATTAAGATTCGATAAAAGATATACTTTAATTGATCTAAAAATCAAAAAAAACATGCCTGAACTTGAGAAAAAAGATTTATTTAGGAATATTCGGGCAATGTTAGTGCATAAAATTTCGGCGTATGGAGCTACAAGTGCATCAAGTTTAATAATTGCATATGGTGTGAATCTAAGAACGAACGGAATTTATTATAATTATATGCTAATTGTTAACGCAATCACAACAGTAACTAGCGAATTTTTTAACAGTATAACGGCAAGTTTTGGGAATTTGTTAAACAGTTCAGAAAATAAAGTTAAAATTTATGAAAATTTCAATGTGCTATATTTTTTGAATTTTTTGATATACTCATTTGGGACTAGTGCTTTCGTGTGCATAATTACGCCGTTTATGAATATTTGGACAGGACCTGAAACTGGATTTAACATTTTTATAACAATATCAATTGCCGGATATCTTTATATTTACGGTATTCGGCAGTCGATTGGAATGGTAAAAACTGGTGCCGGAATCTATGACCCAGATAAATACACATCCTTGATGGGGGCGTTTGTCAGCATATTGACTTCATTTGTTTTGGTGGACACGCTTGGGATAGCGGGCGTAATGATCGGGAATGTTGTTGGAATTTTGTCCGCCTCATACTGGACACAGCCATATTTGGTGTATCGTAACATATTCAAAAAGGAAGTCAAGTATTATCATTACAGGTTTGTTTTGTATACTGTTTTGACAAGTTTATATATATATTTGTGTTATATTGTGATAAGATTAAATTATATCAAGAATATTCAGGTTAATTTTTCTGATTTTCTAAATTCATTTAATTTGAGCGGCGAGAGTTCATATTTAATTTCTCAAATTTTTGTAAATTTTATTGTGTGCTTAATAATTCCTAATATTTTAAATTTAATTATATTTTGCAAATCAAAAGAATTATCTAAAATTCTCGATATATTTAAAAATATTTTAATTAAAAAATGATTTCTATAATATTGTTGAAAATAAAGATATATAACAAAATTATGGACCTAAAAAATTCCGAAGAGAAACGAGATTGGTAATTTAAACATATAATCGTAGAAAACGTTTTTCTCTTAGGGCAACACCGCGTATATAGGGATAAAAAATAGCGAAGGGAAGAAGAGCAAGAAAAGCTAAAAGGGGTAGAGACACCCCTATTTTTTCTGCTCAGAGCAACCCGTAATCAGACCGAGAGGCCAAAACGCCTATCAGCGAGATAAAGATTTGCAAGAGCAAACAAAAAATTCAATTTAGCAAACTGCTTTCGTTTACCTCGATATCGAGTTTTACGAAAAGCGAAAAGATTTTTGAT
>JAFQKZ010000050.1 GCA_017414725.1 Clostridia bacterium | reverse complement strand
TTTTAAATCCGAAAGATATCCTTCTATATCTATGCTTTCGGCTATAACTTTAAAGTCCGTTTCCATGCATTCCGGACAATAAATTAAGCTGTTAATTTCATAGCATTCTTCTCCTTCAAAAATTTCTTCATTGCAAATATCACATCTATAAACATAATCTTTTGAGTATTTTGGTGGTTCTAAATACCTTCTATCATCTATTAGTTCCATTATTTTTCACACCTTCTAGAGTTATTTTTTAACTTATCAAGTTCTTTTGCAATTTCCATAAAAGTTCTTTCGGTTTTAAATTCAAGTTTTTGTAGTTCTGAGTAATTATATATTCCCCAAAGCATACAGCAAAAACTGACTATCAATAAAACTAAATTCATAAATTTCATTTCCCTTTCTTTATTTTTAGCATATGATTTTGAGAGCATTTAGAATTTTTGATTTTCCTTTTTGGAAAACTGTTATTGCAATCAAAATCAGGATTGATATTAATTGAAACCATAAGAAATTAACCATCCTTTTGATATTAAAAATTGCCATAATTTTTATGGCAAAGTGCAACGATATTTACTTGCATTTAGTGTATCACTGTGATATTATATTAACAAAACATTTTAGAAAGGATTTTTTAATATGCCAATATCCCAAGATAATACAAGAATACTGATAACAATAAGTAAAGAGCTAAAAGAAAAACTTGTTATAATTGCAAAAAAGGAAGGTCGCTCGATTTCAAATTTATGCTCAAAAATAATTTCAGACTACACAAAAGGGAAGGAAGAATAAAATGTACTATATTTATAGCCGAAAATCCAAATACACAGGCAAAGGTGAGTCAATTGAAAACCAGGTAGAAATTTGCAAAGAATACCTTTTTTCGCATATTCATGATATAGATGAAAAAGATATTGTCGTTTACGAAGATGAGGGATTTTCTGCGAAGAATTTAGAAAGACCTATGTTTAAAAAAATGATAGCAGATTCTAAGAAGCAAAAAGTTGATTATATAGTCTGTTATAGACTTGACAGAATAAGCCGAAATGTAAGCGATTTTTCTTCTCTTATAACCGATTTGAACAATAGAAATATATCATTCGTGTCAGTAAAAGAACAGTTTGATACATCAACTCCTATGGGTAGAGCAATGATGTATATAGCATCTGTTTTTGCTCAACTTGAAAGGGAAACTATTGCCGAAAGAATAAGGGATAATATGCTTATGCTTGCAAAAACTGGAAGATGGCTTGGAGGAACTGCTCCGACAGGATATGAATCCGAAAAAATTCAGCAAGTTTTAGATGACGGAAAAACTAAGCAAATGTTTAAGCTTAAAATTATTCCCGATGAGGCAGAATTAATAAAGTTTATATTTAAGAAATTTATAGAAACTAATTCTCTTACAAAAGTAGAAACTTATTTAATTCAAAACCATGTTAAAACGAAAAACGGAAGAGATTTTAGTCGTTTTGCGGTAAAAAACATTTTGGAAAATCCGGTGTATATGATAGCTGATGAAAACGCTTTTAAGTTTTTTTCAGATAGAGGAGTAGAGTTTGCAGACGAAGAAGGTATAAAAAATAAATTTAATGGCAAATACGGAGTTATGTCTTATAACAAGACACTTCAAACAGACGGAAAAGCCACCAAAACCAGAGATATAAAAGATTGGATTGTATCAGTCGGAAAACACGAGGGAATAATATCCTCAAATGATTGGATTCATGTTCAAGAAAACTTAGCTCAAAATTCCTCAAAGTCATATCGAAAACCAAAAAGCAATATAGCACTTCTTTCGGGTCTTTTGTTTTGTGGAAGTTGTGGACATTATATGCGTCCAAAACTCAGCAAACGCAAAAACCAGGATGGTGAATATATTTATAGCTATCTTTGTGAATTAAAAGAAAAAAGTAGATGCCATAATTGCCAAATGAAAAATCCAAATGGCAATATTCTTGATAAAGTAGTGTGTGAAGAAATAAAAAAACTTGCAATGGATAACTCAGAGTTTTTAAGAGATATCAATAAAGCGAAAAAAGAAATTTCAATGCAAAGCGAAAACTACGGAGATGAAATTTCAAATATTGATAAATCGTTCCAAAAAATTGAAAAAGAAATATCATCGCTTGTGAAAGCTCTTGTTAATGCTTCAAATACTCCAGCTCAAAAATATATAACTGATAATATAAATACTCTTGACGATGAAAAAAATAAGTTACTCAAACGGAAAGAAGAAATTGAAAATTTGCTTAAAAACCAAGATTTATCGCAGATAGATTTTGATAATCTAAAAAATACCGCTCTTTCATTTAGCAAAAGCTTTGATGAGATGGATTTAGAGCAAAAAAGGGCAGCTCTTAGAACTCTTATAAATAAAGTAATATGGGATGGAGAAAACGTCCATGTGTATTTATTCGGTATGGAAAGCGATAAATTGCTGTCAGATTCTTTTAATTTAATAGAGCCACAATGTGAGGATACCAAACGAGATTTTAATGCATCTCAGGAGTTCGAGCAAATTTTCGTCCGATATTTCTATTGAAGAACCCGTTGAAACAGATAAAAACGGAAATTCTTTGACTCTTATGGACACGATTGCTTCTGATAAATCTATAACCGAAGAAATTGACCAAAAAATCGAAACAGAAAAATTATATAAGTATATTACTAAATTATTAAATCCCAGAGAAAAAATCATAATGTGTTTGAGATATGGTCTAGGTGGCAGTAAACCGTTGCCGCAAAGAGAAGTTGCGAATAAACTGAAAATCTCTAGGTCATATGTTTCAAGACTCGAGAAAAAATCTATTGATATTCTGAAAAAATCTTTTAAATAATTTGTAAATATTATGTGGGTTTGGAAAGCTTAAATTTTATGAGACTATTTGGTTATATGTGCATATGTTCTTTGATATCGGAACAAATAAAAGAAGATTGCTAAATTGAATTTTTTGTTTGCTTTAGCAAATCTTTATTTCAATGATAGGCGTTTTGGGGGATTATCGTTCTGGGTTAGGCCCATTCTAAGTAAAACAAACAGGAATTTATTCGTTTCTTTTATCTCCATATATATGGGGGGTTATAGTATTTTCGAAAAATTTGAAATCACACTACGCCTTGTTTAATCATAGCATCTGCGACTTTTTTGAAGCTTGCGATATTTGCACCGGCCAAATAATTATTTCTAAGATTATATAATTCACAGGTCTTTGATATTTCACTAAAAATATTGATCATGATATTTTTAAGTTTTGTGTTTATTTCATCGAATGTCCAGTTTAATCCTAAAGAATTTTGACTCATTTCTAAAGCTGAAACTGAAACTCCGCCGGCATTTGCAGCTTTCCCAGGGCCAAAAAGAACACCATTTTCTAACAATAAATTTATACACTGAGGTTCTACGGGCATGTTTGCGCCCTCAGATAAAGCTATGACCTTGTTTTTAATAATATTATTTATAGAATTTAGGTCTAGTTCGTTTTGTGTTGCACACGGCAAAGCAATATCACACGGAACATCCCACGTAAATTTACCATCAAAATATTTAGAATTTGGCTTGAATTTTTGATATTCAAATATTCGAGATTTATTAATTTCTTTTATATTTTTAATTATATCAAGATCTATTCCGTCAGGATCATAAATCCAACCCGTAGAATCAGACATGGTAATAACGTGAGCACCAAGTTCTTGTGCTTTTTCAGCAGCATATATTGCAACATTTCCAGAGCCGGATATACAAACTTTTTTGGATTTTATACTCATATTATTGTAATTAAGCATGTTTTCGGTGAAATATACGAGGCCGTGACCTGTAGCTTGCTTACGTCCCAGCGAGCCACCATACAATACATTTTTACCCGTTATTACACCGGATTCAAAATTATTTTTTATTTTTTTATATTGACCAAAAAGATAGCCGATTTCGCGTTCCCCAACGCCAATATCCCCGGCAGGCACATCACGGTCAGGTCCAATATATCTTGATAATTCTGTCATAAAATTCTGGCAAAAATTCATAATCTCGCGATCACTTTTGTTTCTGGGATCAAAATCGCTACCGCCTTTACCGCCGCCTATAGGCAATCCAGTTAAAGCATTCTTGAAAATTTGTTCAAACGCCAAAAATTTTATGATACTCATATTAACACTTGGATGAAATCTTAAGCCACCTTTGTATGGCCCCAAAATGTTATTAAACTGAACTCTATAACCTCTGTTCACTTGAATATTTCCGTTATCGTCTGTCCAGCAAACACGAAATCTTATTTGTCTGTCAGGTTCCGTAATTCTTTTTATAATCTCAAAATCTCTATATTTTTTATCTTCTTCGAGTAATATTTTTATCGAATTTAGCACTTCTCGAGTAGCCTGATGGAATTCTGTTTCTCCGGGATTTAAAACTTCAATATTTTTTAGTTCTTGTTCTATGTTAATCACAATAAAAGCCCCCACAAAACAAAATTTGTATATAATTATTATATTATAATACAAATATATACAGTAATCATAAAAAATATTAGATTTACTGATTTGATAACGGATTAGACTCCAGAGCTTTTTGTATTTGCTCGTTAGCCGTGTGGGTATAAATTTCAGTTGTACTCAAGCTTTCGTGCCCTAATATATCTTTTAGAATTCTTATGTCTACTTTCCCGTGTTGGTACATAAGAGTAGCCGCTGTGTGTCTAAGTTTGTGCACAGACAAACCGAACAGCCCTGATTTTTGTAAGTATTTATTGACTAATAACTGTACAGTTTGAGGGCTCATTCTATTATTTTGGCGACTAATAAATAATGCATTTTTGTCTGTAAGCCCACTTTTTGGTCTAATTTCCAGGTATCTATTAAGTGCACTCACACAAGAATTGTTCAAATATATTATGCGTTCTTTATTGCCTTTGCCCTTTAGTTTTAAAATATTATCGTCATTAATGTCTCGCAAATTTATATTTACCAGTTCAGAAAGCCTCATCCCACAATTTAAGAAAAACAATACTATACAATAATCACGTTCTTTGAATTTGCTACCGGAATTACTTATTGTTTCGAGTAATTTCTGACTTTGCTCTAAACTCAAGAATTTTGGTAAAGTTTTAGATTTTTTCGCAACTTCAAGATGTTCTACAGGATTATGTTCGAGAATGTTCAAATTATATGTTACAAACTTAAAAAACGTACGCAAACTGCTGACTTTTCTGGAACGAGCTCTTGATTGATTTTGTCTTGATTCCAGCAAATAATTCATGTATTCATATATATCCGTTAAATTGATATTTTTCAAAATATCTTCGTTAATATCTAATATAGAAATCTCGTCGAAACTTTCTATAGTACCTAATTTATATTTTTTTACTTTCAAATATCTAAAAAATATTCTTAAATCACAGAAATAATTATACACAGTACCCACAGACTTATTTTTCACAGTCTGCAAATAACTTAAAAATTTTATTAATATTTCAGGAGATTCTTCAAATATTTCTTGTTTCATATAAATTTTTAATTAAAAAATCTAATGTTCATAGTTTTTGTATATGGATACACTAGTTTTACCGATTTTCCCATCTTTACCATCGGTTCCATGACCAATCCAATGATTCGGGTTAGCTTCTCCACCCTTTCCGCCATAACCAGGGTTACCTCTGGAGATACTGGTGTTTATATCTTGTATCAATTTGCACTCTTTTCTTTGCAACAAAACCGCAGCTCCTGAATTTCCGCCATTTCCACCATGACCGGCATTGCCAGTAAAAAATGGTATATGTAGAATAGCTTGATACGCACCGTCGCCTCCATGTCCACCGTCGCCACCAATTACCCTAATATTTCTAAGTCTAACGGCGCCTGAAATAATATCCATAGCGACATCGCCGTTCTCACCATTTTTCCCGGAACAAGCAAAAAAAGTATTAGGTTGTCCGTCTCTACCAGAAGCACCCTCAGATCCTTTTATTTCCCCGTTTTCAAAAATCACGTCTATGTTATCCATATACCTATATATATTTTCACTTATGGTTTCATTCCATCCGGGTTCCCAAACCCAAGAGGTTTCCGTTACCTGTTTTCTTTCCCCGTTACTCTGAGTAACATATTTTGTAGTATAATGAGGCACGTGACGTCCAGGATGACGAACAGTTTTATATTCTGTGTGATCAAAAATCTTTTCGCCAACAATAATTTTCGAACCATTCGTTAATTTTAATTTATTTCCATTCAAGTCAATATTTACAGAATTTTTAATCTCAATATTTCTATCCAAATTTATATCATTATTTAAAATTATTTTTTCGCCAGCTCTAGAATTTGATACAGCAATAGCTAACGTATTCGTATCTTGTACAAATATTTTATTTGAATTCATTTTTACATTATTATTTAAGAAATCACAGTTATTATCACTTAACATTATATAATTATTAATTTGTGTCCCGTAACACACAGTTACGTTTAAAGCGTAGCATAAACCTAAACATACTAACTTCGCTTTTTTGTTCATAATTAAAATTCTCCTTTAAATTATAAAATTTATTTATATGATACCATATTTATTTTTATCTGTCAAATAATATTTTTAGGTGTATTTGTATTGTTTTTAAAATGTGTTTCGTGCGTTTTTTGTTTAAAAAACACAATATAACGGAAACCGCTTGCTATTCAATTTGTTGTGTAGTATAATAAATTGGATTGTTGGAGAGGTGTCCGAGTTGGCTTAAGGAGCACGATTGGAAATCGTGTAAGTTGTGAAAGCAGCTTCGAGGGTTCGAATCCCTCTCTCTCCGCCAGTAGATTTGGAAACATTTTAAAAAACAAGCTGTTGTTACGCTTGTTTTGTGATCGTTGCTTGAGTTGCTTTAATAGAATTCAAGAATGCTTTGTTAATGTTTCAGCCAGGAGAAAAGTGAAATGAACATCCACCATTGTCGTTTTCCGTGATTCTTTCAGAAGTGTTTTATTTTTCCTTTCTGCGAAACATAAAAGACATTTTCATATGATTTTTTGTCAATATTTGGCTGGTCATACATTGCACGAGAATAAGTCCCGGCTATTACTATCTCAGGTGGCAATGGCCTAAACTCGCCGGTTGCAGGATCTGTACATGCAGTTGTTATGTGTGTAACCCCATCTTTTTTAAATGCATCAATAAGACGGGGATACGCAGTAAATACAGGGATACCTTTGGGCTCGATGTCGAGTTTGTTATCATTATTTGTATTAAAGTCAAAAGTATGAAGAGCTTCCCCGTCTGACCCATAAACCACTAAACAATGATAGAGCAATGGCAAGATATCCTTGCGGTTGGCTGACGCAGATGGCTTGAACTCGCCGTCGTAAAAGCACCACAGATCAGCTCTAATACCTGCTTCGTTTAGTAATCTAGCTATATAATGCATTACTGGCCATTTGCCCAAAATTTCCTTTTACTATCTCGTCATAATAATCAGTATTAATATCTTTATCATTTGGATTAAAAGAGACTATTGAGCCAGTTTGGTTAGGTAGAAACATACTGATTATCTCAGACTTCGCATTTAGTCTCTCCGCGTATTCTTCATAGGCTAAACAAGCCTCGCCTATTTTTTCTTCAATCGTCGCGTCTTTGGTTAATGCAGTAATAATCCCAAGTTCATTACGTTCTAAAGCCAAACAATGATGCAAACAAATAGTGCTACAAATAACACCTGTAATAAAAGCCAATGGCTTTTTTGAAATTAAACACAAAACACCTATTTCAAAACATATTTTTAATTATATTATAATTAAATCTGTTTGCCAAAAAATATTTATATCCAAAAACTTTACAAGAATTTATATTTATTTTATAATTGAACACGAACATGATAAAACTTCGTGTTTTAATTTTTTTGTTTAATTTTCAGGAGAATTTAAATTGTTTTTAAGTATAATATTAATATCAATAGTTTCGTATTTGATCGGTTGTATAAATACGTCGTTGATAATAACAAAAGTTTTCAAAAAAAGAGATATTCGTGAAATGGGTAGCGGCAACGCGGGGTTTACAAATGCACTTAGGACTTTAGGCAAAAAAACGGCAGTTATAACTTTTGCTGGGGATTTTATCAAAGGAATTCTTGCGGTTTGGATATCTTTAATAATCTCAAATTTATTTAATAGTTATAGTTTGAATTTATTATATTTATCGTCTTTTATGTGTGTTTTAGGACATATATTTCCGTGTTTTTTTAATTTTCGCGGCGGCAAAGGAATTTTAACAGCGTGGTCGAGTACTCTATTAATAGACTTGCGAGTTTTTGTGATATTAATAAGCGTGTTTTTGATTTTATTTTTGTTATCGAAAATAATTTCTCTAGGTTCTGTATGTGCGGCGATTTCGTACCCTGTGTCTGTGTTTTTTATGAAATATGAGAATAATATTATTCCGTTTGTGATTTCTGTAATAACGTGTTCTATTGTGATTTTCAGACACAAAGATAATATCAAAAGATTGTTGTCCGGTACGGAAAAGAAAATTACTAAAAAATAATTTAAATTTGGTGATCTAAATATTATGAAATGTTATTATGTTTATTTGATACGTCACGGCATGACAGAGGCAAATATCAAAGGTCAATACGCCGGCGCTTTGGATATCCCAGTGTGTCCTGAAGGTCGCGAAAAACTTGAGAATTTGAAAAAAAATTACGAGTATCCTGATGCACAAGAGTTTTACAGTAGTCCGTTAATAAGATGTCGTCAAACGGCTGAGATTTTGTATCCGGATAAAAATATAATTATAAACGAAAAGTTAAGAGAGCAGAATTTTGGAGACTGGGAAGGCAAGACGACTCAAGAGCTTTCTGATGACGAGAATTTCAAAAAATGGATCGCAAATAGTTGTGAGAACAAAACTCCGAATGGTGAAAGTCTGCAAGAATTCAGGGATAGGTTGTTCTCAGGGTTTGAAGAAATTATTAATTCTGTGATTACTCGTGGGATTACAAAAATCTGTATTTTTACTCATGGCGGAGTAATTATGAACTTAATGTCAATGTATTCTATGAGTAGTAAAAATATTTTTGACTGGATGGCAGAGAACGGCTGCGGCTATAAACTCAAGATTACTCCGAGTTTCTGGATGAGAGACAAAAAACTTGAAGTTATAGACAAGATTCCCATTGGTTCGGATTTAAATATATCAGGAAATTTTAAAGATTTAATAGAAAATTTAAAATAAATAATTTAAAAAAGAAAGCGTGTTGAGAGAAATTATGTCAGAAAACCAAAATAATAATATAAGAAATATTGCGATTATAGCTCACGTTGATCATGGAAAGACTACGCTTGTAGATCAGTTATTGAAACAAAGTGGGATTTTCCGTTCAAATGAAGTAGTTGAAGAAAGAGTTATGGACTCGAATGATCTCGAAAAAGAACGCGGGATTACTATATTATCGAAAAATACTTCTGTAATTTATAATAATATAAA
>JAFQKZ010000049.1 GCA_017414725.1 Clostridia bacterium | reverse complement strand
ATATCGGTGCTGAAAAACGTGATGATGCCATTACACGCAACAAACATGGCAAAAAAATCAAATACAAAATCAATCGCAAACCAAGTCAAATCAAACTTCTCTCCAAAAGTGGCCAGTACAAGGCTAAAAAGAATGAACACCAAAAATCTTCTGTTCGAGCTAAAGTTGAACATGTTTTCTCTGTTATCAAAAATCTTTTCTCTTTTCGTAAAACTCGATATAGAGGTAAACGAAAGCAGTTTGCTAAATTGAATTTTTTGTTTGCTCTTGCAAACCTCTATCTCGCTGATAGGCGTTTTGGTCTCTCGGCCTGATTAAAGTAAAAGTTTGAGGTTTATTGTTAAAAGCCCAATATACTCTTTCATAACAGATCTGAAAATAGTCTCTTGTCTAACTTTTTTTGGAGCCATCTTCTATTAAGATTCAAAGAACGAGTATATAGTTTTATAAGTCATATATAAATCTATTTTGGAGATAATCTCAAGCGGGGCGTGCATGGAAAACACAGGAACTCCAATATCTATAACTTCCATGTTTTGAGTCGCGTAATAATCGGCTATTGTTCCGCCGGCACCGTTATCTACAGTACCCATAATGCCCGACTGCCAAAAAATGTCTTTATTATCTAAAGTATTAATTATTTCTCTCATGAATTCCGGAGAAGCATCAGAAGTTTCGTATTTTCCGCCGTAGCCGTTGTATTTAGAAATACAAACGCCTTTGCCCATAAACACACTATTATTATAATCAAAACGGTCTGCAAAATTTGGATCATAGGCCGCTGTAGTGTCAACACTCAGGCATTTTGATTTTGATAAAACATGTCTGGATTTTATATTCTGCTGATTTGCTATATCAGAAATAAAGTTCTTGAAAAATTTAGATTGAGCGCCGGTTTTGCCGTTGCTACCTGTTTCTTCTTTGTCTGTCAGCAAAACTATAGAAGTCTGTTCAGGAATATTATCTTGTAAATTAAATATAGACTCTAAAACACAATACGCTCCGGATCTATCGTCATGACCATAGCCGCCAATCATGTTTTTGTCAAACCCGAGATCTCTTGATTTGCCGGACGGAACAAAACATAATTCAGAAGAATCTAAGTCATCTTGGGTAATTTTATATTTCTCTTCTAAAATTTTCAGAACTTGTTCTGTTAAAGTATTTTCTTGAGTATTAGTCAGGTCTTTACAGCCCGCAAGTACTACAAGCCCCTCGCCGGTTATTTTTCTGTCAGGATAAGACAAATGTGCTAACAAATCAGCAATACAAAAACACGGCTCGTCAGTATTTTCGCCTATAATTATATTAATTTTTTCCTGATTTTTTGTTATGACTGTACCATGTAATGCCAACGGGATATTCAGCCATTGTTGTTTCTGAATTCCACCATAATAATGCGTTTTCAAGAACAACAAATCTTTCTGGTCATTGAACATATTGAGTTTCAGGTCTAGTCTCGGAGAATCGGCATGAGCGACAGCTAATTTTATTCCGGTACTTAAATTATTCTTACCAAACACACATAAAATTATATTTTTATCATTGTTTAATAAATATACTTTACCGCCGGGATTATATTTTTTAGAATAATCAAATTCTGTAAATCCCAATGTTTTGGCTTTTTCAAGAGCATAATTTATAACTTCGCGTTCTGTTTTCGAATTATCTAAAAACTTTTTATATTCCTCGGAAAATTCTCTTGACTCTTTGTCTAAAGAAACTAAATCTATATTATTTATATTATTTTCTTGAGCAAAAATATAATTATTATAATTACAAATATTAAATAACGCTAAGCAACTAGTAATAGCAGTAATTCTTTTAACAAATTTCAAACTCAAAACTTCCCTCTAAATATATTATATATTTTTATTATAATATATTATGTTTTTCAGCTCTTGTCAAGAGTAATTTTAAAATTATAATATTAAGATTTAAAGAAAGAATAAATAGCTTTATAAGTCATATATAAATCTATTTTTGAAATAATCTCATATGGGGCGTGCATTGATAATACAGGGACTCCTATGTCTATAACGTCCATGTTGTACGAAGCTATATATTTTGCGATAGTTCCGCCGCCACCGTTATCGACTTTGCCAAGTTCACTACTCTGCCATAGTACATTATTTTTATCTAAAATTCTGATAATTTCTCCGGTAAACTCTGCAGAAGCGTCAGAAGTACTGTATTTTCCGGAACTTCCTGTGTATTTTGTAATCACGACACCTCTGTTTATAAACGAACTGTTCTGGAGCTCGAAATTACTTGCATACGTAGGATCATACGCAGCGTTCACGTCAGCAGACAAACACTTAGATTTACTCAAAACATGTCTGGACTTGATAT
>JAFQKZ010000004.1 GCA_017414725.1 Clostridia bacterium | reverse complement strand
TAAGGTTATTTGTTTTATCATACCTTTATCTTACCATTTCTCTTTCTGTTTTTCTTCCCCCTTTGTGCGGTTTTGCCTTAAATTTATTTGTCAAATTTTAATCTGTAATAGTTGACCCGACTAAAGTAACTCGTTCGGCTCTCGAAAACGCAGCTTCAGTCGCAAGTATGGTTCTTACAACAGAATCTTTAGTATCTGACAAGAAAGAACCTCCTGCTCAAACACCTGCTATGGGTGATCCGAGCATGGGTGGCATGTACTAATAATTTAATATTAAATATAAAAGCTCTCAGAATTTATCTGAGAGTTATATTTTTTGAAATTTTATTTAGAAATTAAATATTTTCGGTTTCTGTTGATTTTTTTGAACTCGAAAATAGTTTTTTAATTCCTTTGCCAATGCCGTAGACAGTTAAAAATTCTACAGCAAACGCACATGCAGAACCCAGAAAAGGAATCAAACCGTTTGTTGTCACCAGCACAATACTTCCTACTGGACTCATAAAAACACCAGAAACTAATTTGCTCACGAAGTTTGACCCTCCCGAAATAGTATCAAGTTGCTGCTGTGATAGTTCGACTAAATTTTTCGTAAAATCTTCTCCTTTCAATTTGAATTATTTTTATTTTATCATGATTAGATTTGTTTGTCAAATGTTTGATTATGGTTTGGAAAACAAGTTGTAAACTAATTTATGTTATAAGAGCCATTAGCTCAGTTGGTAGAGCACCTGACTTTTAATCCGGTTGTCCGGGGTTCGAGTCCCCGATGGCTCACCATAAAGAACCATGATTTTTAGGTAATTAAAATCGTGGTTTTTGTATATTTGTAAAAAATATGTGTATTAGATTCGTGTAAAAAATCAAACGGAAGCTCTATAATTTTTTATTTATTATATCTATTGATTCTGCAGAGAATCTATTCTGTTTTATAGTAATTTTATTTGCAATAATTTTCAAAAAATGATTAAATTCGAAATGATTAAAGAAGATTGTGGAGGCTTAATAAATAGATGTTCGAAAAACACAGAGTATTTGAAACTCAGATAGCGGGCAGGAAATTAGAAGTACAAACCGGAAAATTATCACAATTAGCTAATGGTTCATGTTTAGTAAAATATGGCGATACAGTTGTTCATGTTGCTGTGACTGCTTCTAAGACGCCTAGAGAGGGCATAGATTTTTTTCCGTTGTCTGTTGATTTTGAAGAAAGATTGTACTCTGTGGGTAAGATTCCTGGCTCTTTTTCTAAAAGAGAGGGAAAGCCATCCGAAAAAGCTATTTTGGCGTCTCGTGTGATAGACAGGCCTATAAGACCGTTGTTTCCAAAAGATCTGAAAAACGACGTAAGCGTGTCTTGCACTGTCATGTCTGTAGATAATAACTGTTCACCTGAAATCACGGCTATGATCGGTACTTCTGTTGCTTTGAGCATATCAGATATCCCATGGAATGGTCCTATTTCCGGATGCCAAATCGGTATGATAAATAATAAATTTATTGTAAATCCGAGCTTTGAAGAACTGCAAAAGTCTGATTTGTGTTTGACAGTAGCTTCTACCGGAGATTTGGTTTCTATGATTGAAGCCGGAGCGAATCAAGTTCCTGATAATATAATGTACGACGCTATTGTTTTGGCACACGAAGAAAATAAGAAAGTAATAAATTTTATAGAAAATATAAAACTTGAAATAGGTAAAGATAAATTTGATTACGAAAAATTAGAAATCCCTGAAGAATTATTAAATAATATAGAAGAGTATATAAAGTCAGATTTAGAGCTAGGCTTGTATACACCTGACAAGAATACTCGTGATGAAAATATAAATAAAATATATGAAAAAGCTCATGCGAAATTTGATGAAATTTATATAGATAATCCTGAGAATATTAAAATAATAGACGAATGCGTGTATAAATTACAGAAAAAAATTGTACGAAACTGGTTATTAAAAGAGCAAAAAAGAGTTGACGGAAGAAAACTAGATGAAATTCGTGAATTACACGCCGAAGTTGATTTATTGCCCCGGGTTCATGGCTCAGGTTTATTCACGCGTGGACAAACTCAGGTTTTGACGGTGCTGACTTTAGGACCTATAAGTGACGGACAAATATTAGATGGTATAGATCCTGAAGAATCGAAAAGATATATGCATCACTATAATTTTCCGTCGTATTCTGTAGGAGAAACTAAACCCAGTAGGGGCCCCGGAAGACGCGAAATAGGCCACGGAGCACTAGCTGAAAGAGCTCTCGTGCCTGTGATTCCAACTGAACAAGAATTTCCGTATTCTTTGAGATTAGTTTCAGAGGTTTTATCTTCAAACGGCTCTACATCGCAGGGCTCGGTTTGTGGGTCTACACTGGCACTTATGGCAGGTGGAGTACCGATAAAAGCACCTGTTGCGGGGATTTCCTGTGGTCTGGTGTTTGAAAACAAAAATAATTGGATTACCATGGTTGATATACAGGGTATTGAAGATTTCTTTGGAGATATGGATTTCAAAGTCGCCGGTACACACACAGGTATAACTGCGATTCAAATGGATATTAAAATCAACGGATTGACTTTAGAGATTATTAAAGAAGCACTAGAAAAAACTAAAGTTGCACGCATAAATATATTAAATAACGTAATTTTGAAAGCTATAGACAGACCCAGAAAGAATCTTTCTGAGTATGCTCCAAAAGTTGTAAGTATTAAAATTCCTGTTGATAAAATCAGAGAAGTAATTGGTACCGGCGGTAAAACTGTGCAGAAAATTTGTACAGATTTTGACGTAAAAGTAGATATTGAAGAGTCCGGAGATATATATGTTTTAGGCGTAGATATTAGCAAGTGTTATCAAGCACTTGATTACATAAAAGATGTAATTACTGAACCGCAAGTTGGGCAAATTTACATGGGTAAAGTTTCGAGAATTATGGAATTTGGAGCGTTTATAGAATTCGGAGCCGGTAAAGAAGGTCTATGTCATATTTCTCATGTAGATCACAGGAGAATTGGACGGATAAGTGATGTTCTTGAGATTGGACAACCCGTCAAAGTAAGAATTATTGAAATAGATCCCAAAGGTCGTATTAATTTATCTATAAAAGAGGCCTAAATTATGACTAAAACCAAATTAAATATATCTCATAAATATGTTGTTTATGTATTATATATGTTTTTGGTTTTGCTTGGTTTGTGGTTGTCTTTTCTCAAGAGTCATAAATTAATAAAAGTTTCAATAATAGTTCCTGTTTATAATACTGAGAAATATTTGGATTCTTGTCTAAAAAGTATTGAAAATCAGACTTTGAAAGATATAGAAATAATTTGTATAAACGACGGTTCTAAAGACAACTCTCTTGAAATTTTAAAAAAGCACAAGTCTAAAGACAATAGAATTAAAATAATAAATCAAGAAAATGCCGGTGTTTCAGCTGCAAGAAATGCCGGTATTAGGAGTGCTGTAGGAGAATACATTGCGTTTGTGGATTCAGATGATTTAATTTCTCCGGATATGTGTGAGAGAAATTACAATAATTCGAAAAAATATGATACTGATATTACGGAGTTTGGGAATATAACTTTTAGAGATGGCGAAGAAATCAGTCTTGAAAGAAAAGAAATTTACGATGAGTCAAAGATTATATTTTCAAGTTGCCAAAACAATGAAAATCCGTTTAATAAATTAAAAATAGACGGAAGTGTTGTTTGGAATAAATTATGGAAACGAGATTTTTTGATTAAAAATAATATATATTTTAAAGAAGGGATTTCTCTGGGTGAAGATAGTTTATTTGATTGGATAGCTATCGCCCAGGCTCGCAGAGTTTTACAAGACACAAATGTTTTCTATTATTATCGTATCGGTCGAGAAAGTTCTGCAATGGGACAATCTAATTTAATAAAACAATTAAAAAATTATATGTTAATTATAAAAGAAATATTTAATAATTATGATAAGTTTAATTTTGAAGAAAAAGATACTTGGATTTCAAATCATGTGTTTTGGATGTGTTATGACAGAATATATAATCAATTGGAAGATCAAGAAAATAAAATTAATTTTTCAAAAGAATTTGTAAATATTTTGAACGAAAACCTGAAAAAATATAATATAAAATTAAACGAAAGAAATAAACAAAAGTTAGAAGACTTAGATAATATATATAATTCGGGAGTTGAAATTAAATTATGATTTCGAGAAAAAATATACGGAATTTCAGCATAATTGCTCATATAGATCACGGCAAATCTACTCTTGCAGACAGAATTTTAGAATTAACAGATTCTGTTTCTTCGCGTGATATGGAAAGTCAATTGTTAGATAATATGGAACTCGAAAAAGAACGTGGGATTACTATCAAATCTCACGCTGTGAGTTTGTATTATAAAGCTGATGATAATCAAGAATATTTGTTTAATTTGATAGATACTCCCGGTCATGTAGATTTTACTTACGAAGTTTCGAGGTCTTTGGCAGCGTGCGAAGGAGCAATATTAGTCGTAGATGCTTCTCAGGGGATCGAAGCTCAGACTCTTGCGAATACTTATTTAGCCCTAGACGCAGGTTTGGAAATTTTGCCCGTAATAAATAAAATAGATTTGCCGAGTGCTGATCCGGAACGTGTTTGTCGTGAAATCGAAGACGTAATAGGAATCCCGGCAGACGATGCTCCGAGAAT
>JAFQKZ010000048.1 GCA_017414725.1 Clostridia bacterium | reverse complement strand
CGAGGTTGTAGGGGATCCTGCTACAGGACTGCGTAAGATCTTTTGTGCTTGTGGTTTTGTGCACATCTTCAGATTTTATTACTAGCGGAACATGTTCGCTATCACATAATATTACAAAATTCAATACTTATAAATTAAAATTTGTTTAAAATTATATTTAATATAAATTATCTTCTTCAAATAATTTCTTGTGAATTAAATTGGCGGCTTTGTGCAAATCTTCAGATTTTATTACAACGGAAACATGATTATTATCACACAATATTAATTCTATATTAATATTAGACTTGTTTAGCACTTCAAAAATTAAAGAAGCTATATTAATATTATAACTTTCGTTTAAATTTACGACTGATATTTTTGATTTGTTTTTTTCATACGATACTTCTAATATATTTTCTGTGCTTATTTCTTTGTCTATAATATCTAAAAATGTGTTTAATTTGCTCTCTTCTATTATGAAATACGTGAAATTTAAATCATGCTTGTTTACGGGCTTTAAATCTTTTTCTTTTATTAAATTTATCAAATTTGTGTCTTTTAATTTTTCTAGCAAATTATCTGTGTTATTTATACAAATTTTTACAAGATTTTTGTCTATTGCGATGCCGCTTATGTTATTATTAGTATAATTATTATTATATATTATCTGGGTTCCGGAAGAATTATTGTCAAAACTCGAAAGAACTTTTAAATTTGTATTATATTTTTCTGATAACAAAATAGAATTGCTGTTAAGAACTTGTGCGCCGTATACTGATAACAAATATATCTCGCGAGAAGAAATTTTCGAAAATTTTCTCGCCGTCGGAACAATTCTTGGATCCGCTGTGTAAACTCCGTCGACGTCTGTATATATTTTACAAAAATCGGCCTCAAGCTCGCCGGCAAGTGCTACTGCACTGGTGTCTGAACCGCCGCGACCTATAGTCGTAATGTCAAAATTTGAGTTTATACCCTGAAAACCTGTAATTATTACAATATTATTTTTATCAAGTTCGGATTTTATTCTGGTCGTGTTTATTTTTATAATCTCAGAGTCCGTCGGCTCGTCAGTTGTCGTAATCCCGGCTTGCCAGCCTGTAAGTGAAATCGCTGAGTATCCCAGATTTTGTATCGCCATTGCTAATAAAGACGCCGAAATTTGCTCCCCGGTAGAAATTAACATGTCTAGTTCACGCTTGAATTTTAAATTTTCTAGATTATTTACGTTAATTTCTTTAGAGAGTTTTATTAAATTATCTGTCGTGTCGCCCTGCGCTGAAACTACTACCACTACTTGATTCCCGGATTTGTATTCTGAAATTACTTTTTTTGCAACATTAAACACGTGATGTGCGTCTGACACAGAACTTCCGCCGAATTTCTGGACTACTATCCCCATTATCCCTCAATCTCCTTTGTTAATTAATACTATAATTTATGTGACTAAATATCAATTCTGTTAATATTAATTATTAAAAGAAATTGTCGAACAGCGACCCGAGAAAACTATTATTATTTTCTTGGTCTTCGGAATTCGTAGCTGTGTCTTGATCATTTTCTTCTTCGGAAATATTTTCATAATCCGGCTCTGCAATAATACTAGAACAAACGTTACAAGTTTCAGGAACATTCTCCGGAGCGTAATATCCCGTCGAAACATTGGAGCAGTTGATAGTTGCAAGCTTCCCGCTATGTTTACAGTACGTTGCGCTTATCACATCCGGGTCATAATTAAAGTCAATTTTGGGCTTGTTTTTTAAATATTCTGTCATGATATTTTTCCAGATTCTAATAGCTGCACCGGTTTCGTGAATTCTCTTCGGATTGTCGTAGCCTGTCCAAATTCCGGCTACAGCGTATGGAGTCAGACCTATAAACCAGCTGTCATAGTCATCGTTTGTCGTACCCGTCTTGCCAATAACATTCCAGTCCGGTATATTCGCTGAACGTCCGGTTCCTTCGGAACCTATAATTACGTTTCTTAATAATCTGTTCATGATAGTCGCCGTTTTTGAACTCACAGATTTTATCGGTATATTATTTCTGTTATCCAGTAAAATCTTGTCGTTTCGGTCTGTAACATAATAATAAGTATATGGCTTGTAATATTTTCCGCCGTTACCAAAAATTTGGAACGCTCCTGTCATCTCTCTTGGTGTCACTCCGTAGTGAGTTCCGCCTGTCGCAAGCGCAGATAAAGACACAGAGTCACTCGAGTCTAAACTCGTAAATCCTAGTTTTTTTGTTAAAAATTCATAGCTCTTAGCTGAGGTCAATAAATTAATTAACTGGGCTACAGGTGCGTTCGCAGATTTTTCTATCGCCCATTGTAAAGTTACGTGGCCCTTGTATGACTTGTACCAGTTGTTCGGCCAGTCTATATATTCGCCCTTGCTGTTCAGAACTTTTACCGGCTGGTCAGGTATCAAAGAAGAATAATTATAAATATTCTGGTCTATAATCGGCGTATATGCAGATATAGGTTTAATAGTCGAACCCGGCTGTCTACGTGCTACGTTCGCTCTGTCATATAATAAATTTCCGGTTTTTTCTTTTCTTGAGCCAATTGTAGCTAAAATTCGTCCGTTTAAGTCCATCATAGTATATCCGACTTCAAGATTTTTATCAGACGGCATGATCTTAGGATCTTTTATAATTCTTTCTGTGATATTCTGGGCTTCTGTGTCAACACAAGAGTAAATTTTTAAGCCCTGAGAATATATCATGTTTTCAGCTGCCGCTTTTCCGATATTATACTTTTCGCACAAATCATTAGTGATATCTCTTAACAAAGTTTCGACATACCAGTTATTAATATGCGAATTAGATAATTCTTCTGCCGTTTTCTTAGAATAGTCCTCGAATTTCATAACACTAGATTCTCGTAAAGCTTGTTCGTATTCTTGTTTTGTAATTCTGTCTTGCTCGTACATTTCACGCATGACTATTTCTCGTCTGTTCTTGTTATTATCCGGATGATACAACGGATTGTATGCCGCCGGATTTTGAGTAATACCGGCAATCGCTGCACATTCAGCAATAGAACAATCACGAATACTCTTGTTAAAATATAAATTTGCAGCAGTTTCGACGCCTCTGCTACCACCGCCAAAATTTACAATATTTAAATAACACTCGAGAATTTCGTCTTTTGAAAATCTCTTTTCGAGCTCTATCGCACGGAAAATCTCACGCAATTTACGTGTCAGGCTAACTTCGTTATCTTCTGTGATATTTTTAATTAACTGTTGAGTTAAAGTCGAGCCGCCATAAGTTTTAGAGCCTTTTGTGAAATTCAAAACCGCTCCTATCGTACGTTTTAAATCTATACCGCCATGGTCATAAAATCTCTTGTCTTCAATAGAAATAATCGCATCTTTCATGTGTTTTGGAATCTCAGAAAAATCTACCCACACACGATTCTCATGACTATAAATTTTCTGGTATTCTTGTATATTATTATCCTCGTCATAAGAATAAATAAAACTCGTCAACGGAACTTTTGAAGAAGTAATATTTAAAGCAATATCATTTTCTAAAAGAGTCTTTCTGTAAGTATTTAACGAAAACAGTAACATAATCCCGGTAAAGATCATAATTATAAACAAACTCAAGAAAGCTCGTCCACAAATCACAAATAAAACATGTCTGAGCCTGGAAGAACTATTTTTTTTTCGTTTGTTCGGTGCTATGTTACTCTTTGATGAAGATTTTTTGCCGTACTGACTAATATCAGTTTTGCGCATTATAAAACTCCTTGTGTAATTTGATTTTCAGTATTAATAATATTACAATAATTCGTATTAATTAGTCAAGCGCATAATTTGCAGAATTTTATTTATATTTTAATATTTTTTGCAATTTATTTAAAGAAAGCGAGTGAGTAATTATGGATTTTTTCAAAAAAAGTTGTAAAGAATTATGCGAGCAATTATGTAATAACAAAATTAAAACAAAAGATGAGTTAGACAAATTTATTAAAGCTAAGTGTGCTGAATATGATAAAAAGAGTGATACTGATACAGAAAGTGAAGTTATTGGGAAAGAAAAAGGTCATTTAAGCGGTATTTCTAAAGCTTTAGAAAAACAAGATACTGTAGAAAAACTCGAAGAATTACAAAAAGCCCTGGAACAATTAGGTAGAAGAACAAACGTTAAGTTTGGTAGTATATTTCTTGGCGTTGGTACAGGAACTTATTATCGTGAAGCTGCTAAAAAAATAAAGAAAGAACTGAAAATACATGTAGCTTCAAAAGGCGAGCTTGAAAATTTAAAGAAGCAGTTGAAAGAAGCTACCGAAAAACAAAAGAAAGAATTACAAGAAAAAGAAAATTTACAAAAAGAATTAAAAAAAATCACTGAAGAAAAGAAAAAACAGAAAGAGGAATTAGAAAAACAGAAGAGAGAATTACAAGAAAAAGAAAATTTACAAGAAAAATTGAAAAAAATAACTGAAGAAAAGAAAAAACAAGAGGAGGAATTAGAAAAACAGGAAAATACTAGCAACCAAAAATCTGAAGAAAAAGACAGAAAAAGAGAAGACAAATTGAAAAATTTAATCGAAAACAAAGATCTATTTCGCGGATTACCAAACGAGGAAAATTATTGTTATTTAAACACTGCTATTCAAAATCTTTATTATGATAAATCTTTCTCGGATAAAGTCCTAAAAACTCCTATACCCGAGAACAAAAAGCCAGAGTGCAAAGAATTATATGCTGTCAAAGTGTTTTTCTTGTATCTTGCCGGGAAAATCACGTTAAATCATTTTAACTCGTTAAGAAAAGATTTGGCTATAGATTTAGGGTATAATGGATCCCAAGCAAATTCTTTAGCGATGCAACAAAAACTCGAATTAACGTGCAAAAACCAAATGAGATTATTAAACCAAAAAACTCCATTTTTTGATAGCGAAAGTTATACGCCCGACCATGAAAATATCGATCTGAATAAACAAATAGATGGTTGGGATGACGGTGATGAAAATGTTTTAAATTCTGTTCGAATTATGAACAAGCTTTATGAAGACGTAAGTCTTAGACAACGAGTTTTGGGTTTAGACAAACAGGATATAAATATAAAAGAATATGACAAATTATTAACTATTATTAATATATTTAATTTGATAGCTGATAACAAATTAAATTCTCAAGAAAAAGATCTTGTTGAAAAACTAGGCACGGGACAAACTTTTTCTGGTATAAAAAAATATGTAGATATGACTATAGATGCCATAAATAGATCAAAAAGATCTAGATTGTTAACTAGAGATTCATCTATGAATATTTGGCCTAATAACAATATTCTTAATAGTATTACATATTTTGTTAACAGAAAAACTGCCGAAAACAACGCATATCATTTGCCACTCAAAAACAACTGTTTTACTGTTTCTTTTGGAGATAGAGAGTATGGCAAACGTCAAAATTTCACACTCGAAGAAACTCTGGATTTAGAAAGTTTGGTAAATAGTAAAAAATTAAAAATATTTCAGAAAAATGAAGAAATTAAAACATATAAATTTAAATTAATCTCTGCAACTATCGGTACCGGTGGACATTATTATATCTACAGAAAAATCAGAGAAGATCAGTGGAAACAATTTAACGATAGTAGTATCAGTGATTGCACATGGGAAAATATTAAAAACAAGATATCTGAAATGTGCGAGCTATTGACGTATGAGTTAGTTTGAATTCACATAGAAAGATTCTTGGCCAATACTTCATTTCTTTCGCAGACTCCGTGTAAATGACAAATGGACACCAAAGTATTCATACGGCTTTTTGAGTTTCCCCGAGCAGTTCGGCAACATACTGACGGACGTTACGGCAAGTATGCTCGGTCTGCGCTATCCTTGGTATTTCAGAATCTGGGGTGTGCTTGCAT
>JAFQKZ010000047.1 GCA_017414725.1 Clostridia bacterium | reverse complement strand
GAAAAAATCTCAAATATATAATATTTTTGTCCTGGGTTTCTAGGTTTTTGATAATGTCATGTATTGAAACTTTTAAGAATACTTTTTCTTCTAGATTTGCACTAAAATTATTACTATAATTATCACAATTTTCGATAGGCATAGGCGTTTTAGAGATTTCGAGAGCTTCTAATATTTCTTCCGGCTTGGTTTCTAGCAAATCTGATAATTCGTTAACAGTCGGTTCGCGAGAATATATATACACAAATTTTTCGCGTTCTGATTCTATTTTTATAGATAAATCTTTAATACGACGACTGATTTTTAGATAACTATTAGATCGAAACAAACTCTTTATCTCGCCTATAATCACAAGCACTGCATAAGTAGAAAATTTTACGTTTTTAGTTACATCAAAATTTTTTGCAGCTTTTGCTAATCCTTCGCATCCGGACTGAAATAAATCATCATACTCTATATTTTTGTTTTTGAATTTTTGACAACACAGGTGAACTAACCCGAGATGTTCTTCCGGATTAATACTATTATTTTTTATCATTTTTCAAATTTCTACGTATGATAAATTTCTGTAAAGTTACAGTAGTTCCTTTATTGATCTTAGAAGTCACTTTGATATTGTCCATAAAACTCTGCATAACAGCAAACCCTAAACCTGATCTTTCACTTCCGCCCGTAGTAAACAAAGGTTCCATAGCTTGTTCAATATTTTCTATGCCGCAGCCTTTATCTTTAATTTGAATGGTAATTTTTCCGTTACTGTAAATTTTTGAAGATATGTAAATTTTGCCAAGATTTGTTTTGTATCCGTGAACAATACAATTTGTCACAGCTTCAGATACAGCGGTTTTTATGTCTGCAAGTTCGTCTATCGTAGGATCAAGCTGTAGCACGAACGCCGATATTGCACTCCTTGCAAAACTTTCATTACTTGATTTACTTAAAAAATTTAAGTTCATTTCGTTTATTAATTCTTGCACGATGCTTTATCCTCCGATTCAAATATGCCAAGCTGAGATAATCCTGATAGTCTTATCATTCTATCGAGATTTTTTGGGACATTTATTACTTTCAAATCTCCACCAAGTGATTTTATTAATTTAAATCTACCCATAATCAAACCTATTCCGGAACTATCCATAAACTGGACTTCAGAGAAATCCAATTTTAATACTTCTGGCGTATATAATTTAATATAATTATCAATAGTCTCTCTTAACTCATAAGCTGTGTGATGATCTACGTCACCGTTTATTAGAGCACGCGAAATGTTATTATCTTGTGAGATTGTGACTCCCATGTTTTTTAAAAATTCATCTCCTATTTATATTAAAATTATTTTAATGCCTCCTTGAAATTTGTTCTAAATTTTAAATTTACGAATATATTATATATTTTACGTTTTTTTAGTACTGTAAAAAACTGTCGAATAAATATTAAAATTCAAACAAAAAACGCCGGGCATAAAATCCGACGTTTTAATTTATTAAACTTGCTAAATAATTATTGCACAGTATACGATTCTAAATCAGCAAACATCTTTGCGGTTAATTCTTTCTCGTGTTCAGACAAACCATGCTCTGTCCAATAGTTAACTTGGTCTTGTACATCTTGTCTAAATTGATCCATGCTTAAACCAAACAACGGGAACACGTGATTTGGAGTGGCCATATCTGAAGCCAATCTCGATTTCCGATCAGATTTATGCTCGTCAGGCGTCATTTCGTAAGCCTCACAATGACCGAGCACAGTTAATTTTTCTTTTAATTTCAT
The DNA here is from genome assembly GCA_017414725.1 of Clostridia bacterium. GTDB lineage: Bacteria > Bacillota > Clostridia > Oscillospirales > Acutalibacteraceae > UMGS1491. The sequence continues at coordinate 953 of JAFQKZ010000047.1, read as the reverse complement.
ACCAAATTTACGTGCTAAAAACGCAGTCATCCACACAGCAGTAGTATAAGTTTTGCCGAAAGATTCCTTTTGTTCCTTCGTCAACTCTTCAGGGAGAGTCAGAATTTTAGACTCGTCTTTGCTATACTCCGATCCGGCCGGTTCAATCATCATAATACTTAAATGAGTATCATTACAAGTTCCACCGCAATGCCAGCCACGAGCATTAAACGGCAAGCAAACATAAACTTGTTCTTGATCGGCACACATATGAACAGACGGCTTTACACTTTTGTCTGTACGTTTATTATAGTCGGATTTCAATTCATCATACGGAGTATTGTACGAACGAATCATAACACCAGTAGGAGTGATTTTCGTTTCGGTACCATCTTTATATTCACAATAGCAATCGCTATTTGTAAAAATATCAACTTTAATATTTTCTGGTGGTGAAAATGGTCCCCCAGCCAGACAAATTCCAAAAGACATGGCTGTTGCACATAAACCAGATGCGATTTTTTTGAAGATATTTTTTTGCATAATATCTTTCTCTCCTTAAACTAAGATTTATTAGTTGTTATTATATCAGGATTTAATAAAAGAGTCAATACCCAAAACGAGGGTGGCCTTGTGCTAGAAAGTTTGGAAAACAAAAAGGAGATGGATAAGAGATATATCTCGGGCCTTGAAAATAATCAAAGACACAGTGATGAAAACTTTAAAAAAACGGAAAAGAAGCTCACGAATGTTAACCCGAAATACGTGAATTTAGAAAAACCGTTAAATATTAGACTGGAAATGGATGAAATGTGGGGCAGAGTAAATTCTAAAAAAACATCATCTTGGCTTTGGCATGCTATTAACCATGATAACGGAGATGTTGTTGCTTATGTTATCGGCTCTAGACATCACGATATGTTATGGCAACTAACTGATTTAATCTATAGCTTAAATCTAAACATTACTGCTGT
>JAFQKZ010000046.1 GCA_017414725.1 Clostridia bacterium | reverse complement strand
TAAAAATCGTGTTAAGAACTTGTATTAAACTTGTACGCGTAATAATCATGAGTCCGATAAAAATTATTATTATACTCACTATGCGTGCGCCTGTCAGACCGCATATCCAGACTAATAATCCACCTGCTAAACTACCAATCAGCCCACAGTTCGCACTAAATTTCGAATTTTTGTAATCATTTATTATGTATTTTAACCAATTATTATTATTAATTACTACTAATTTATTTGAAAAAATATAAAACAACGAGCACACAAAAACTAATAATACACTCAAAATTACGATATTTAATTCAAGTCGTTCGGTTTTCTGTGTAGCAATTTTTACTGAAATATATCCCAAAATTACCGATAACATAATTGCCGGCATACCAAATATATTTAATATTAAATTATGCATCCAGAGCCAGAAATTTTCTCCGGGGATTACAACAAGAAAAAATACCAGCAAACTCAAGCTAAACAATAATATAGCTTGTACCGAACTATCGATTGCGAATTTCTGCGTATTTTTTGATTTCTTTTTCAATATTCCTGCTCCCATTATTTTTATAATTTATTATAATTTAAATCGAAAATCCTGTAAATATATTTCTTCCTGAACACAATTCTAATATTCCTATGATAACAGAAATCAATCCCAACACAAAAGTATATATCACAAATATCATCATTTTGTTTGTTTTTAATAGCCATTTGAAAATTTTTATCGCCAGAAAACCGACTATTGCAGAAACTAAGACTCCGATAATCATTGGGGTTATGTCTATATTTTGGAGTAAATTTTGCTCGATTGCTTCTTTTGTTTCAAGTAACCCTGCGGCCAGTATCGTAGGTATTCCGATTATGAACGAATAATCAAGAGCACTCTGTCTGCTGACGCCACGAACCAGCCCCACCGAGAGCGTCGAGCCGGAACGTGATATCCCCGGAAATATCGCAGCTATAAATTGCATAATACCGATCCAGAGTGCGTCTAAAAATAATACTTTGCTACGCCCTTGACATATCTCACTGTGATTTTTTTCGTCATATTTTATTTTCGAAAAAGTCTCTGAATATTGTACTTTTTGACCTTTTCTTAACAAAAAACTTGTGAATATCAAACAAATTCCTACGATAATTATATTTTTCTCGTTTGACATGCTTTCTGCGATTTCTTTTACTGTCATTCCAGTCGTCGGAACCGGTACAAATAACAAAAACAATGGGATTAGCCCGATTATTAAACTAATAACCAACTGTTCGTTATCACTAGTTTTTTTTATGTCAAATTTCAAAGTAAATATTTTTTTGATTATACTAAAACATGATTTTATTAGTTCTATAACTTTTTTGTAATACACAGCCAGTACAGCTATGAGCGTCCCCATGTGTAACATTATATTGAAGAACAAATTATTTTCGTGCACGCCCAAAACATGCTGTGACAACAACAAATGTCCGCTACTTGACACTGGTAGAAATTCCGTTAGACCTTGCACTACGCCTTGTACTATCGCTTCTAGAATACTCATTATTTGTTACCCCTGTTTTGATTTTTATAGTATTATATATATATTTACAAAAAAATTCAAAAAATATGTGTTGACAAAACTTGAGCATATCAGTACACTATTACACAGCGATTTTACTTCAATTTCAATTTTTTGAAAGGGTGTATTGTTGTGAGAAGAAATAGTTTTCTAAGTAAATTTATATCAGCGTGTTTTTTAATTTTTTTATTTGGGATTAACATAAATATTGCTTTTTGCGTTGAAGATACACCAACCACTAACGTAGTGGGAGAAACTTTTATAGTTTCTAATATTGAATATGAAATTACGAAAGCTGTTGAAACACAAGAATTAGGTACTGTGCGAGCTGTCTGTTTTCACGAACATTCGGTAACATTGCCGAGAACTTTGACAAGCGAAGTATACGGAGCGGATTATGGTTATTTTGTGACTTCGATCCGCCCTGTTTCTGACTCTATCACTGTAGAACATTTATATCTTGAAGGTTTCAAAGAAGATAGTAAAAATACAGCTATTTCTTCTTTAGATGTTCAAAACATGTCGAAATTAAAAACTGTATATGTTGACAAAGTGGGTTATGTTGATGCGGCTAAAGACAAATTTCCAGGTGTTGACGTGTACAAAAAACCTGGCGTACCTACAACTGAATCTATTAAGAATTTGACGTGTGCTTTAGAAGAAAACAATACAATTAAGTTAACTTGGGATAAAT
>JAFQKZ010000045.1 GCA_017414725.1 Clostridia bacterium | reverse complement strand
TATGTCTTGTTACCCAATTCTCATATTAAGCTTTTCAATTATTTTAGTGTGAAAAATTGACATTTTTCGAACAACCAAATAATATGAGATATAAACTAATAATCCAAGGACGAATCACATGAACAAAAAAACTATTATAGCTAATTGGAAAATGAACAAAAGCTTAGCAAAATCTATAAATTTTGCTAAAAATTTAATAAAAAACTATTACGAAACAGATAATAATATAGTAATATGCCCGTCAAGTATATGCATACATGATGTTTTGAAAATATTTTCGGACACAAATATATCAGTCGGAGCGCAAAATTGTTTTTGGGCAGACAGAGGCGCGTATACTGGCGAAATATCTGCTGAAATGTTGCACGAAATTGGCGTAGAATACGTAATTTTAGGACATAGCGAGCGCAGAACTTACTTAAGTGAAACAAATGAGATTATTAATAAAAAAATATTAAATTCTTTAGAGAATAATCTAAAGGTTATATTATGTATTGGGGAGAAAACTCGACAAAATAATAACATTAACAGTATATTTACAGATATCGAAGAGTGTCTAAAAAGCGTTCCAAAAAATAGTTTTAACGATATAATTGTCGCGTATGAACCTGTGTGGGCAATCGGTAGTGGCGTTTCTCTTGACCCTGAAAACGCTAATATTATATGTGAAAATATACAAGAATTTGTTGAAAATAAATATGATTTTTGTAATATAAAGACAATTTATGGTGGTTCTCTAAACCCGGAGAATTCAAAAAACTTTCTAAATCAGCCAAAGATTGACGGCATACTTGTAGGCAACGCATCTCTGGATTTAAATAAATTCATTAAAATAATATCTAAATAAAATATTTTTTACAAATTTATGTTTATAATATCGGAATTTTTGTGAATTTTATCTTTTAAAGTTTCAAATTCAGGATTTTTATTTATAATATTCTTGTTTACTAAATCACGAGCATAATCGTGTGCCAGCTGTATTGTCATAATATCTGTGTAATTCGTTGGTATATTAATGTTGGGCACACCGTGTTGATTAGTACCAAAAAAATCTCCCGGCCCGCGAATTTTCAAATCTTGCTCTGACAAACAAAAGCCGTCATTAGAATTTTTCATAGCTATAAATCTTTGAGTCGAATCCTTACTTTTAGAATCTGACACGAGTACACAATATGATTTTTTGTCACTTCTGCCTACTCGTCCACGTAACTGATGAAGCTGAGAAAGCCCAAATCTCTCGGCATTTTCTATAATAATCAGAGTAGCGTTCGGAACGTCTATGCCGACCTCGATAACAGTTGTAGAAATCAAGATTTTGATTTGATTATCAGCAAACTTCTGCATAATTTCGTCTTTTTCGTAATTACTCATTTTGCCATGAATTATTTCTATATCATTAATATCAAATTGATTTTTAATTAATAAATTTTTATAATATTCTAAATAAATAAGATCCGGCTTGTTTTCAGATTCTTCTATATTTGGGCAAATTATATAAATTTGCTGATTTTTTGACATAATTTCTCGTACAAAATTAAACATCCGTTCGCGTTTTTGTGAGTTTATGACGAATGTGTCAATTTTTTGTCTGCCGGGTATAACTTGCTCGAGAATTGATATGTCCAAATCTCCATACATAATCATAGCCAATGTCCGTGGAATTGGCGTTGCTGACATCACTAAAACATGTGGCGAACCGGATTTGTTTGCCAATTTAGCCCTTTGATTTACGCCGAATCTATGCTGTTCGTCAGTCACAACCAGCCCCAAATTTCCGAAATTTATATTGTCAGAGAGCAATGCATGTGTGCCTATTATTACGTAATTATTCTTTAACTCTAAATTCTTGATTAATTCTTGTTTATATTTAGGCTTAACAGAGCTTGTTAATAGCTTGATTTCGATGTTTGTACCTGAAAATAATTCGCAAAAATTATTATAATGCTGGACTGCAAGTAATTCTGTTGGCGCCATCAGGACAGACTGATAATTATTTCGTGCCAT
>JAFQKZ010000044.1 GCA_017414725.1 Clostridia bacterium | reverse complement strand
CGAAAAAATTAATAGTGAAGCAATCGCGTATAAACATCCTGCGAGTAAATTCTCGACGTTCTGCTTTGAGTGGAGCGAGTCAATTGTACAAGTTTTTATTATATCTGTCATTTTGATGACGTTTTTATTTAGATTCTTTACTGTAGATGGTGAATCTATGATGAACACTCTTTTGAACAAAGATAAAGTAGCTGTAGTCCGTTGGAATTATGTTCCTACTCAGGGGGATGTAGTCGTAATCAAACACGGCCAAAATTTTGACAAACCGTTAATAAAGAGAATTATAGCTACCCAAGGTCAGACTCTGAAAATAGATTTTGACGAAGGAACTGTTACGGTTAACAATGTAAAGCTCGAAGAACCGTATATTAAAGAGAAAATGTGGCTAACCGGCGATAATGATATACCTGAAGTGATTCCTGACGGTTATTGTTTCGTTATGGGTGATAACCGAAATAATTCGGGCGATAGTCGCCATACTATGATAGGCCTGATCCCCAATGAAGACATTGTAGGTAAAGCTAAATTTATAGTTTATCCATTTAACAGAATGGGTGTAATTACCAGTTATAATCAAACAGCTTAATTATTTGTCTAGAAGAGTTGCGAGTTTTTGAAAACAAAATTATTTAGTGTATTTTATGATCTCACAGAATCAATAGTACAGGGAATATTTCTTGCTGTACTATTGGTTTGTTTTGTTGTGAGAACTGTAAATATTAGTGGAGATTCTATGTTGCCCACTCTTAAAAATAATGACAAAATCATAGTTTGGGAGCTCAATTACAAGCCTAAATCAGGAGATATAGTAATAATTAAACGCGGAAAATATCTGGATACGCCGTTAATAAAAAGAATTATTGCTACTGAAAATCAAATCATAGATATAAATTATTTTACAGACAAAGTTATAATTAATAACGAAGAATTACACGAGAATTATATACGCGAAAAAAATCTGTGGCTTCAAGGGGATATAGACCTGCCGTGTAAGATCCCAAAAGATCATGTATGGGTAATGGGGGATAATAGAAATAACTCAACAGACAGCAGATTTACAGAAGTAGGACTTATTCCAATAAAAAATATAATAGGTAAAGCTGTGTATAGAATCTCGCCATTCGATAACATAGGAAAAATAAATTAATATATTTAACAATTATTTTTAAATTTAAATTAAAACGAATTAATATTTTGTTGCGTATATTGAAATTTTTAATAAATAGTTATAGAATTTTATATACAGGTATTGCGCCAGTAGCTCAGCTGGATAGAGTGTTTGGCTACGAACCAAGAGGTCGGGGGTTCGAATCCCTCCTGGCGTACCATAGTTGTGTTCAAGATGTGAATTTTGTATGCGGTCATGCTGAAACTGGTAGACAGGCATGTTTGAGGGGCATGTATCTCTTTGATGTGTGGGTTCAAGTCCCACTGACCGCACCAGTTTAGTAGCTTGTATAATGAACGTGAGAATGTTTTATTTGGTAATCAATTGGTTTGTGATGATCTTTAAGCATGCAGACATTATCTTCTCTTTACCTCTAAGAGATTGAGAAAGAACAGTTAAGGAAAACAGAGAAGAAACGTGATGTTTAGGGTGGTTAAAGGAAAGTTTGAATGTGGAAAATTTATTATAGTTTCTGCAAAATCAGAAACTATAATGTAATAATAAAATAAGATATAAAAAATTATAGATCTAAAAGAATCTGCAGCATAACGAGATTTAAGAATAAAAGTATATAAAATTCATAGAAATATTGAATAAAAAGTATGTTATGAAACGTGATAGATTGCTTTTGTTTTTACGTTCCGTGTAGCTTTTCAAGTTTTTGCTAATCATTTGCTTTTAAAAGATGAAATACTATAATAATATTTATTAGCTTTTATAAAATATAAAAAACAAGGATATTGATGTCAATGACACCGAAAAATATTATAGAAAGTTTCATGCGAACTTTTAATGTATTTGATTTATTGGATATCGTAATAGTAGCATTTTTAATATATAATTTAATAAAAATTATTCGAGAGTCTCGTGCCGGACAATTAGTAAAGGGAATCATGATAATTTTTTGTGTATACTTTTTGGCAAATCAATTAAATTTTAGAATGTTAAGTACATTGCTAAATAATTTTTTTCAATTTAGCATATTTGGTTTGTTAATAGTATTTCAACCAGAGTTACGTAGAGTATTAGAAAAATTAGGAAGAAGTAAATTTGGTAATTGGTGGCCAATAAATAATATAACAAACGAAGAAGAGAATTATAACAAAACGTATTCCCAAATTATAGATATTATTTCAGATTCTATATTTTCATTACGTAACGAGCAGATGGGAGCTTTGGTAGTATTTGAAAGAGATACCAAACTTGGCGAAATTATAGATACAGGTACAGTATTGAAATCTGTTCCATCTATACCGCTAATATGTAATATATTTTACGATAAATCTCCACTGCATGATGGTGCATTAATTATAAAAAATGGCCTTATATACGCTGCTGGATGTATATTGCCATTAACAACTCGATATCAAAATGTTAATCGTGATTTAGGAACCCGGCACAGAGCTGCTATAGGAATAACTGAAAATTCTGATGCTATATCAATAGTGTTATCAGAAGAATCAGGGAATATTTCTATTGCAACAAATGGTAGTCTTAGAGTTTTTTTAGATATGAAAGCATTTAAAACTAATCTAAAAAAATTAATACTGATAAATCCGGAAATCGAACGAAAATCAAAAGTTCTAAGCGCTCTAAATAATTTAAAAAAACAAAAAAATATTTATAAATAGTATACGTATTATTTGCTTTTTCGAGCTGTTCGATATATTATAAAGTAATGATAAATTAAGAAAGGATATATGACATACATGATCAAAATCGGCATATATGGCTACGGAAATCTTGGCAAGGGCGTAGAGATTGCCACGAAATTATCAAAAGACATGGAACTTGTTGGCATTTTCACACGTCGAGAACCTAGTAATTTAAAATCTCAAACAGGGGCCAAAATTTACTCTTGTAATTATACTGAGAACATGATTGACAAGATTGACGTAATGATAATGTGTGGCGGAAGCGCGAATGACTTACCTGTTCAAACTGCGCAAATGGCGAGTTTTTTCAATGTTGTAGATAGTTTTGATACACACGCCAAAATTCCGGAGCATTTTGAAAATATCAATAAAATTTGTCTAAAAAACAACAAAGTAGGAATCATTTCAACCGGTTGGGACCCGGGTATGTTTTCTCTGATGAGGCTGTATGGTCAAGCGATTCTCCCTACGGGAAAAGATTACACTTTTTGGGGTCCGGGCGTGTCTCAAGGACATTCGGATGCGATTCGTAGAATTCCGGGGGTCGTGGACGCACGCCAATACACTATTCCTGTCGAAGATTCTCTAAACTTGGTACGAACCGGTAAGAATCCTGATTTAAGCGTTCGCGAGAAGCACACACGGGAGTGTTATGTGGTTATAAATTCGGATGCAAACCCAAAAGAAATCGAAGAAAAAATCAAGAACATGCCGAACTATTTTTCAGATTACGATACAAATGTTTATTTTATCACACAAGAAGAGTTAGACAAAAACCACAAAAAGTTACCTCATGGCGGAACGGTTTTTCGTACAGGATGCACAGGATTAGACCGTACAAACAACCATGTAATCGAGTATAAACTTAAATTAGATTCGAACCCTGAATTTACGGCTGGAGTTCTTGTAGCGTGCGCCAGAGCAGCTTATAGATTGAGCACGGATCGGAATTATGGCTGTAAAACAATATTCGACATTCCGCCGGCGTATCTTCACGAACGCTCAAACGAAGATTTAAGAGCGACGATACTCTAGGCTTTTGTGGAAAATGACCAAAAAAAGCACATGGACAAAGGAACAACTAGACGCTATCACAGCTGAAACAGGTGCGATATTAGTATCTGCTGCAGCAGGGTCAGGCAAAACATCTGTATTAGTTCAGCGTGTTATAAGAAAAATAACAGACAAAAAAGATCCGATAGACGTAAATAAATTGTTGATAGTGACGTTTACAAACGCTGCGGCGCAGGAAATGAAATCCAGAATTTCCCAAAAATTATCAGAATTAATCGAGCAAGAGCCTGATAATATAAACTTGCAACGTCAAAAAATACTATTAAAATGCACTCAAATCGGAACCATACATAGTTTTTGCAATAATATAATCAAAGAAAATTTTTTCAAATTAGGCATATCGCCCAGTTTTAAGATATCTGACAGTTCTGATTTGTTAGATTTGACGCATAAAGCATTAGAAAATACGCTGGATTTTTTTTTCGAGCAAGAAAATCCGATTTTTTATGACGTATTAGATTTATTTGGAAACGAAAAGAATAATACAGAAATATTCAAAAATATAATATTAGATATATATAAATTTACAGAGTCTATTGCTTTTCCACAAAAATGGTTCTCTGATATTCTGAATATGTATAAAAAATGCACAAACTGCAATAATGTTTGGCAAGAATATATTTTAGAATTTTCTCGAGACAAAATTAATCTGGTATTAACAAATATTTTAGAATCGATAGAGATTATTAAAAGTACAAAAGAATTAGAAGAAAAATATTTAACTTTTTTTGAAGAAGATTTTAACAATATTCAGAATATTAAAGAAACATTAAATACCGGCACGTGGGACGATATAGTTAAACAAATTTCTAACTTTAATTTTACAAGACTTAAATCTTTTAAAATTAAAGATAGCATATATGAAAAAGAAATTATGATTTCAAAAAGATCTGAAGCTAAAAATATTATAGAAAAGCTAAAGAATTGCCTGTGTTGGTCGCAAAGCGAAATACAAACTGTTGTTAAAGAAATTTACCCTAAAATAGAATTAATTTTTAATATAGCAAGCTATTTTGATCAAGAATTGACCAAAATTAAGCTCCAAAAAAACATATTAAGTTTTAGCGATCTAGAACATTTTTGTTTGAAGCTACTTGCTGACGAGAATAGACAAAAAAGTGATATTGCACGCAGTATTTCTGAGCAGTTTGACGAAATCATGATAGACGAATACCAGGATATAAACGAAGTACAAGATGCGATTTTTAGGCTAGTTAGTCGGGATGAACAGAATATTTTTATGGTTGGAGACGTCAAGCAGAGTATCTACGGTTTTAGGCAATCAAGACCTGAAATTTTTCTAGATAAAAAAAATAAATACAAAACATATAACGAGGATTGTAAAGAAAAAGCAAAAATTATATTAAGTAAAAATTTCAGAAGTGATAAAGAAGTAATAAACTCTATAAATTTTATTTTCGAAAATTTGATGTCTAAAAAGATCGGGGACATTGATTATAATAACGAAGAAAGATTAGTGTTTGGTTATGACGAGATTAAAACTAATCGAGATCCGAACACGAATTGTTTTAATATAAAATTAATAGATACTTCAGAAATTAACGACAAGGAACTCGAGGATATTTTTGAAGCGCAAGAAATAGCAAAAACAATACAAGAATTAGTATCTAACAAAAAATATAATTATAAAGATATATGTATTTTGTTAAGAAATACAAAAAATCATATTAACATATACAAAAGAGAGCTGGGAAATTTTGGTATACCGGTGCTGTCAGAAAACACAGAAGAATTTTTATCGACTGCGGAAATTTTAACCATAACATCGATTTTACAGTTTATTAACAATCCTGTTGATGACGTATCGTTAGCGGCAACAATGTTAAATCCGTTGTTTGGGTTTACGTTGGAAGAATTGACGGATATACGTGTTGCTTCACGTGAACTTCCTATGTATTTTGCGTTAAAAAAGTATATATATTCTGATAAAAATTCGCAAAAAATACAAGATTTTATT
>JAFQKZ010000043.1 GCA_017414725.1 Clostridia bacterium | reverse complement strand
GTACTTGTCTCTTTTGCTTTTTTGATACTTCTTGCTTCCTCTATTCTTTTTTATCTTTATACACGCGGTTTTGCCCTAAACATTACTGCCGTCTATTCTGATGATAATTTTGCTTACCGTGATGTTATTCCCTCTCATACTCTTCATACCGATAAAATTAATACTCAAAAAATCGAACGCAAGCATCTTTCTTTTCGCACTCGCCTTAAACGCTTAGCTCGTAAAACTATCTGTTTTTCTAAATCTACTACTATGTATAATATCTTATTTGATCTGCCTATTAATGTCACTGAGTTTAACTGTCATTTCTTATAGGACAGGGCCCCTCACGTCCTATTTTTCTACTAGGGTTGTTTGTTGTTCCGTGTTGAATTGACTTAATTGCAATAAACCGGTAAGATAATCATGAGGTGGAAGTATTAGATGTGGTTTTTACAATCAGGAATAACATTTCAACATTTAGTCGCTCGATTATCGGCTATAATAGTAATAGTGTTTTTTTCTTTACCGTTTCATGAGTATATACAAGGATTAGCAGCAGATAAATTAGGTGATGACACGGCAAAATTATCGGGAAGATTAACACTTGATCCATCGGTACATTTTTCAGGCTTTGGGGCAATATGGTTATTATTATTTGACTACGGTTGGGCACAGCGAATACCAATAAATCATTATAATCTAAAAAATCCAAAGCGTGATATGGCACTAATAGGCATTGCAGGGCCAGTTTCATATATTATATCTGCTATGTTAGGTGGGATTTTATTGAATTTTGTTCCACTTTTGATAAACAAAAATTTAGTTCACGCTATTGGCTTGTTTATATATTATTATATTTCGATTAATATATCGTTAGCTAGCTTCAATTTAATACCTATATATCCGTTAGATGGTTTTAAAATAATACAAGCATTTTTACCTGAAAACATATTAGAAAAATTTTATAGTAATTTTTATAGAATTACTTGGATGCTAATAATATTAATGGCATTTGGATTTTTCAGCCCATTTATGAGTTTTGTAGAAAGATTTTTATACGGATTGATTATGAGAACAACTTGTTTTGTATAATTCGTGTGTTTTTGGAAAATATGTAGTATATGTATAAAATAATGTTAATTCTAATTATATTATTCGTGTCTTTTGCTTTAATATTTTTTTTGTTGCCAGTGAATTTAATATTAAAATACGACAAAAAAATAGAATGTATCTTAAGATTCGGATTTTTGAAAATAAATTTAAATAAATTTGAAAACAAATTAAAAATCAACGACAATTCTAACAACACACAGAAAAAAATTAAGAAATCTAAAATTAATATTAAAAAAAGCCTGAAATTAGCTAAATTATTTAAAAATATATTTGTGCAAATTATTAGAAAAATTAAAATAAAAGAATTGAACTTTGTGTTGAATATCGGGCAAGAAGATGCTTATTATACAGCTGTAAGATACGGACAAGCCTGTGCTGTAGTATACCCATTGTTTAGATTTATAATTTTGAAAAAAAAAATAAAAAAATACAAAATTTCAGTTAATCCGAATTTTAATATATTTAAAACAAAATTTTGTTTTAAAATTAATTTAAGATCGAATTTGTTGTCTATGATAGTTATAATTCTGAAAATTTTTGGAGGTAATTTATGAGTAATTCTATAGAAAATCTTATGGACTCAACTCTTTCTAAATTAAAAGAAATTGTTAATGCTGATACTATTATTGGTAAGCCTATAAATGCAGCCGATGGAACAGTTGTAATTCCAGTTTCAAAAGTAAGTTACGGATTTGCTTCTGGAGGATCTGATTTGTGTTCGGACAAGACGGATAAAAATTTATTTGGAGGCGGAAACGGTGCTGGAGTCAATATTTCACCAGTGGCATTTTTAGTAATTTCAGGGGCCAACGTAAAATTATTGCAAATCGAATCATTTTCGAGTTCTTTGGACAGAGTCATTTCTATGGCACCAGATGTAATAGATAAAATCTCTAAATTTTTAAAAAAGAAAAAAGAAAGTCAAGATAGCCAAATTTCAGATTCCAAAAGATTATAAAAATTGAAAATAATTGTACAAGAAATAAAACAGTGATTTGTTTTTCGGCGTTACCTTAAAATTTATATTTTCTCTATACAACAAAATATTTAGTTTTTTGAAAATAATATTTTTCTATGTGATTTTATTCTGTTTTCAAGAATTTCTTTCCGGATCATTTAGCACCGCCATTATTACATACAATATATTATTATGATATCAAGGAGAAATATATATTTTTACAAATAAAATTCCAAACAAAAAAATATTATCAGAATTCGAAAACACAGAACTTGAAACAGGATATTTATATAATACTAATCAATGGGAATTAATAATTAAATACAACGGAGATATAACTAAAATATCTCAAGAATTAGGATTTGAGCTGGAAATACTAAGCGAAAGCTATGCTATAGTTACTATAGAGCTAGATAAAATTCAAGAATTAATTAAATATACTGAAATTGAACATATAGAAACACCAAAAACTCTTACTGTCAATTTACAAGATTCTCTTAATAAATCTTGTGTTTCCGGTATAAACAATACAAAAGATTTTAATTTGACAGGCAAAAATGTAATTATAGGAATTATTGATTCTGGTATAGATTACATGCACCCGGATTTTATTGATAATAACAATACGAGTAGAATTTTATATATTTGGGATCAAACTATTAATAATACAAATAAAATCCCTGAGGGTTTTACGCACGGTGTTGAGTTTACAAATCAGGATATAAATCAAGCTATTTCAAGTAATAATCCGTATGAAATCGTACCGCACGTAGACACAATTGGGCACGGCACCGCAGTAGCAGGAATCGCAGCCGGAAATGGCAGAACTTCCAATGGTCAGAATATTGGTGTTGCTCCGGAAGCTTCATTAATAATAGTAAAACTCGGAGAAAAAGGCTTTCCGTCTTTTGCGCGAACTACTGAATTTATGCGTGGACTGAAATATATTGTAGATAAAGCTCAAAAATTACAAATGCCCGTGTGCATAAATATTAGTTACGGGACTAACGACGGACCACATAACGGACAATCTCTATTTGAAAATTTTATCGATAATATATCTCAAAGATGGAAAACTTCTATAATCGTAGCATCCGGCAACGAAGGTGCTGTTGGACATCATTTCCAGAGCAAAATCAAAACCGGAGAACTACAAGACGTACAATTTTTCTATGCCGGGAAATATCCGTCTTTTTATATTACTATGTGGAAAAATTTTGTAGATAACATGACAGTCGAATTAATATTACCTGATAATAAATCTACCGGGGAGATATTAAATTTTGACTTGACAAGAAATTATGTTATTGGCGATTTATCCATATTTATTAATTACAGTCAACCTCAATTTTATAATTCTTTTCAAGAAATATTTTTTCAAATTAAATCTAATCAAGATACTCCGCCTGTAGGGATTTATACTATTAGAATTCGTGCCGGACAAATAGTAGACGGAAGTTTTGATATTTATTTGCCAACGACCGAAGAAGTATCTGCTGAAACGAGTTTCACAAACCCTAATATTAATTCTACGCTTACTATACCGTCCAGCGCTCAAAACGTAATCACAGTTGGTGGATATGATTCTTCAAGAGAAATTATAGCTGACTTTTCCGGCAAGGGGTACACTTTAAATATAATTTATACTAAACCTGATATAGTTGCGCCGTCCGTAGGAATAGTCACAACAAAAATCAATGGTGGATACACGGCTTATAGTGGAACAAGCATGGCAGCTCCATTTGTAACAGGTTCCGCTGCATTGCTCATGGAATGGGGAATTGTACAGCAAAACGATTTGTTTTTGTACGGCGAACGAATTAAATCATATCTCAAAAGCGGTGCAAAAAGACTACCGAATATTATATATCCCAATAATTCCTGGGGTTACGGTAGTCTATGTTTGTTAAATACTTTGAGACTGCTCAAAAATTTTAGCTAGCTAGATTAATAACATTGTTTAAAGTTTTCAATTTTTTAATGGCCTTCGAAGTTTTTCTGAATCTGACAATTTTTCTATACAACTTTGGTATAAGGTCACTCAAAACACCAATAGCAGTAGCTCCTTCAAATGCTTTTGTAAGGGTAACTGGTTTTTTTACATTACTCAAATCAGTAGAGCGTTTTCCCCCGTAGGTGGGTTCAGGTTCTTTTTTCATGCCCCCGGTTTGGATATATGAATAAGTTTTCTCTTGTTTTTTCAATGTTCTAATGTGTGAAGATGACTTTTGTAAAGTGTCCCTCATAGATTGCAATATAATTTCTTTTTCTGATGTAGATACGTCTAATGTATGTGCCATATATGATATAAAATCATGGTACGAATCTAGTTCTGATAGTTTAGAATCTAGGATATATAATATTGTATTGCTTAGTATCCGTGAAATAAGAGCATCTTTTAAGTTTAAGAAAATATCGTTATTGTTTATAGACCATAATTTTTGAGATAATTCTACAACTTGGTCAAATTTTTTAGTAGCGTACAAATCATGTATACTCGGACACCTTCTTATCATTTCACCGAAAACGTACTTAATAATTTGATCAGTAACATTTTTAGGAAACTCAAAAAAATCAAAAATATATAACAAATTCAATAT
>JAFQKZ010000042.1 GCA_017414725.1 Clostridia bacterium | reverse complement strand
TATTTCCCCGTTCAAATTTCTGAGAATATATATTTTCGCCGTCACAGACTTCTACTTCAAGCCAACTCGAAAGCGCGTTTACTACAGATGCACCGACTCCATGTAGTCCTCCTGAAACTTTGTAGCCTGAACCGCCAAATTTTCCTCCGGCATGTAATACAGTAAACACGACCGTAACAGCCGGAATCCCAGCCGTAGGGTGCATGCCTACAGGAATACCGCGGCCGTTGTCACGCACAGAAATTATATCTCCAGGTAATATTTCTACTTCGATTTTATCACAGTAACCTGCCAAAGCCTCGTCTATAGAATTATCTACTATTTCATATACTAAATGATGTAAACCCCTGGGACCTGTAGTTCCAATATACATACCGGGTCTTTTACGAACTGCTTCCAGGCCTTCAAGAACTTGTATCTCACCGGCACCATAATTATTATTATCCAAAAAAACAAATCTCCTTTATATTATATATTTTTAATTACTAAAAATCTCGTTATTATCAAAATTATTTATATTATTATTTGTATTATTTAATATTTCTGTGCTTTTTAGTCTCACGCAAAACGGTGAAAATACATAAAATCCAGTAAATAATAAAATTACTGCTAATAGTCCTAGGAGACAGTAACCTCCGCCTTTAAAAATAGAAAGTGCAAAAATTACTAAACATATTGACTCAGTAAAGCCCAAAGCCTGATAAATTTCCGTTCTTAATATTATTTCTGATTTTTTTCCACAATGAGGGCAATACATGTTAGTATTATTTTTTAATATAAATACTTCACTATACCACAATTTTGAATTACAATACGGACACTTAGGTAATTTATATCTATTAAATTTATTATATTTACTAATAAAAAGCACCTCCTAATATAAATAAAAAATTTTTTATAATCTTGATATTCTTTTTGAAATAGTACTACAAGTCAAGCAACTTAAATATATTTTTTCTGTATTATTATTATTTTTATTATTATTTACACAAATTATAAAAGACTTTGGCAGATTCTCAGTCGTACTTTTTATTTTATTATATTTCTCGCAAATTGACAAATACTCTCTGTTATTTTTATACACAGTTAATTTGTCTATATCAAATACGCCAAGTATATTTTTTGTGTTTATAATATTATTTTCTCCGATATTTATGTACATATATTTATTATTTTTTAATATTTAAATTAATTTTCCACAATTTATGTGTAACTTGTTAATATTCGAGTTATTATTATATTTTTCCAGTAATAATTCATCGCAACCGGTTATAAATACTTGTTTATTTAAAATTTTAGTTAATAAATACTCTTGTCTGTAACTATCAAGCTCGCTCATTACGTCGTCTAATAATATTACAGGCGAAACCCCATATTCAAGTTCCGTAATTTCTGATTCTGCTAATTTTAAACTCAATATTATAGATCTTTGTTGACCCTGAGAACCGTAATTTTTCGCAGGCTTATTATTAATAAATATTTCTATGTCATCTTTGTGCGGACCTATACTTGTATATCCCAGTCTTATATCAAGATCAAAATTCTTTCTCATACCGTCTAATAACATACTTCTGACTTCAGAAATTTTATTAATATTCATTTTATAAAAATTATAATTTATATCTAGTTTTTCTTGATTATTTGAAATTTCAGAATATATTTTCTGTGACTTTATTTTTAGTCTTTCCAGATAATCTAATCTGTACATTATTATACTGCTGCCTGTTCTACATAACTCTTCATCTAAAGTCTCTAAAAATTTATAATCATAATTTTTATAATTTTTTAGTAACATATTTCTGTGTTTCAGTAATTTAGTGTATTTCACAAGAATTTTAGTATATGTTATGTATAACTGACATAACGCTGAGTCTATGAGCCTTCGTCTGTTATCAGGTCCGTCTTTTATTAAATTTAAATTTAACGGAGAAAATAATACTACTTTGAAAAAACCTATAATTTCACTTGGAGATCTCATTGGTACTTCGTTTAAAAATACTTTTCTTTTGTTATTACCAAAATTTACAGTTATATTATTTAAATTATTATTTATTACAACTTTTGCTTTTATACTCGCAAAATCATTATTAAAATTTATTAATTCTCCGTCTTTTGAGTGTCTAAAAGATCTCGCACCGGTTAACATCCAGATAGACTCAAGTAAATTAGTCTTACCCTGGGCGTTTTGTCCGTATATATAATTTATATTATTATTAAAATTATATTTGTTTTCTTCTAGATTTCTGAAATTTTTAATATATAATTCTTGTATTCTCATATTATTTTTTATTATTTATATTATTATTTTTTAATTATCTGTCTTGAATCTCACAGGTAAGACTAAAAACAAGAAAGAATTATTATCTATAGGAGTAATTTTCATAGGACTTAAATTTGTATTTAAATATATATATATTTCGTCACAATCCGCAGATTTAAGAGCTTCAAGCATATATTTACTGTTAAAAGCAATTTCAGTGTACTCTTCTGTCATTTCGCCGGTACAGTCTAATTCGTCACTTGATTTTCCGAGACTTGTAACGCAAGATAAATTAATCTTGTCTTTTGAAAACATAGTCTTTACTGGACTTGTTATTCTGTCAGAAATCATAAGAGAAACACGTTCTATGCTCTCAAGAAAATCACCGGTAGAAACTCGTATTTTAGATAAATAATTCTCAGGTATAGTCGCTTGGTAATCTAAAAATTCTCCGTCAAGTAATCTCGAAATTATAATATACTCGTCTATTTGAAAGACTATATGTCTCATGCCTGCCGTGATTTTTACAGTCTTTTCTTGAGTATTATTATTTTCTGAATTATTAATATTATTATTTATAGGTAATAATCTCAAGACTTCTCTTAAAGTCTTTCCGGGCACAACAAATCTAAATTCAAGATCTTGCTCTTGAATATTTTCCGTTCTCATAGCAAGTCTAAAACCGTCTACAGATACAAGAGTAATTTGTCCGGGTTTTATCTCAAACAAAGTTCCTGTATGAACAGGCTTACTGTCATTGTCTGAAACTGCAAATATAGTTTGTTTAATCATAGATCTCAAAATTTCTACAGATAAATTTATGCTTTCTGTTTGAGAAATATTAGGTAACTCAGGAAAATCTTCAGGATTTATACCTATTAACTCGAAATTACTTTGTCCTGCTTTAATTTTAATTATTAAATTATCTTGAATTTCTATTTCTATTAAATCACACGGTGCTTTTTTTATAATATCCGTAAATATATGCGAGTTAATTACTATACTACCTGATTTATATATATTTGCGTCGATACTTGTTTTAATTCCCAGCTCAGTATTATACGCACATAACTCTATATTATTATCTCCTATGGTTTTTATTAATACACCTTCGAGAGCCGGTATTGTAGATCTTGTAGCAACTGCTTTTTGTACGTTTGAAAGAGCATTGGCAAGCTGATTTTTTCCACATGTAAATCTCATCGTATTCCCTCATTTATCAAATTTAAATTTCTTAAATAAAAATATATATATATTATTTTAGTAGTAGTAGTAGGGGCTGTTAAAAAGTTGAAAATATATTAAAACCCCGGTAATTATCAGTATTTATTTAATATTCAACACTGTGAATTTATTATTAATAATTTGTTGAAAATTTTAACAAAATTCTGAGTTTTATGAGTTTTTCACAATTATGTTGAAAACTCTGTGTTAAAAGTTGAAAACTCGTTAATTTAAAAATCCCCAAAAAAAATTATCTGTCACGGATATTTTTTATAATATCTTCAACCATCGCTCGTGTTCTGGGTTTGTCCGCAAGAGTCGTTTCAACTTGCTTCAAAGCATAAACTATAGTGCTGTGATCGCGACCTCCGAACTGTTCTCCTATAGACACTAACGGTAATTGAGTGATTTCTCTGACTATGTGCATAGATATCTGCCGTGCCAAAGATATATTTGAGTTTCTTCTTGTAGATTTTATGTCATCAGGAGATACTCCAAAAGTTCTCGCGACCTCTTCTATAATTTTCTCGACAGTAATAGGCGGCGGTTGATCATTGTTTAATATATCAGATATAGCGTCTTGTGCAGTTGCGATATTTAACGGAGCACCACTCAACAAGTGATGTGCTTTCATTTTTTTTACAGCACCTTCAAGTTGTCTGATATTATTTTTTAATTTTTTAGCTATGTATTCACTTACGTCTACAGGCATTTTAATACCTAGTAATTCTGCTTTTCGTCTTACTATAGCAATACGAGTTTCAAAATCCGGCGGCTGAATGTCTGCTATTAAGCCCCACTCAAATCTTGTTCTCAATCTATCTTCAAGAGTTTGAATTTCCTTCGGGGGTCTGTCAGAAGTCAAGACTATTTGTTTTTGAGCTTCGTATAAAGAATTAAAAGTATGGAAAAATTCTTCCTGTGTCGAATCTTTTCCTGCAATAAACTGTATGTCGTCGACTAATAATACATCAGCTTCGCGATATTTCTGATGAAACTGCTCAGTTGTGTTTTTTCTGATAGACTCTATTAATTCGTTTGTAAAGTCATCGCCTTTGATATACAAACAAACTTTTTTTGGGTCATTTTTTATTACTTCGTTACATATAGCATATAACAAGTGAGTTTTACCTAGCCCTGAATTACCGTATATAAACAACGGATTGTACGCACCTGCAGGGTTTGTAGCCACAGCCAACGCTGCTGCATGTGCAAATTTATTTGAAGACCCAACTATGTAATTACTAAAAGTAAAACTATGTTCGAGTCGTTTTTCAGATTTCTGACCGGGTTCAAGCTCAGACTCTAATTTGAAATTTATCTCGAATGTCTTGTCAAAAATCTCGTTAAGTGCTTCTTGTAACAGTCCTATATAACACTTTGTAAGAGTTTGTCTGTAGAACTCATTCGGAACACTTAAAACCGCGATATTATTATCAAAATCCAGTTTTACCGGTTTGATTTTGCTTATCCATGTTTTATAAGCTACGTCTGTGATTTTTTGCTTACAGTAATCGCTAACTAAATTCCACGCCGTTACAAACGAATCCATTAAAATGAATAACCTCCGTTATATTATGTTATTCACAAATATATTTATTTACATATATATTTATTATTGTAACATAATTATCGGAAGTTTTCAACATTAGTAATTTGGT
>JAFQKZ010000041.1 GCA_017414725.1 Clostridia bacterium | reverse complement strand
GTCTTAACAAAAAACCGGAAGTATATTAGAACGCGTATTTTTCTTTTCTCCTTTTTGTTGTATTTACTAAGATTTTTGAACACGTATTCTGGACGTGCATTAATGTTAATTTCTTCGCTATGTTCGTAATCTCTGTTTTTTAAAGCGATATTGCATTAAAAAACTGATTTGACAAAAAACATACAATTTAGTATGATAAAAACATATCCAGAGCTTTTATTTTAGGGGTGTTTGAAATGACAGAAAATAAATTAAAAAGCATGGCAGAGAACAACAAATTTGAAGAATTAATGAATAATACAAAAGAACTTGAGCGATTATCAAAAATCAAAGATATATCTGAAGTTTTAGATGTACTCAATAAATACGGCTATAATGGGACTAAACAAGATTTAGGGCGTGATTTATTCGAGATATTACAAGGTCTATCAGAAGATGATTTACAAAACATATCAGGAGGAAGAATTTTGAATAAGAAGCATTTAGCCGGGTTAATGGGTGGTTTGACAATGATGGGTGCTATGGGTTTAACCACGTCAGCCCAAGTCGCGAACCAAAGTAATGTAAAAACAAAATCAGAAACTTCTTTTTTGAACAAAGTTGACAAAACAGTATTTGGCGTTGGCGGAGGAAGCTTAATTGTTGGTGGGCTCTTCGTTGAATTTCTGAACTTACTATTCCGGAAACCTAAGATAGAACACACAGAAAAAATCGTGGGAACGATAGAAAATGACCCAGATTTCGCACTTACCGAACAAGAACAGGAAATTTACGAAGACACGGTACGCTTAAGTACAATGCTACTCATGTATGTTAAAGAATATATCACCACACACAGACAAATGCCAAATGCGACCCTAGACATAAAAGACAAGACCCATACAAAAATACTTGACCTTATAGGGAAAATAAGAACTGCTTGGATGAATATGTATGAGAATGACGAAAGCACGCAACTGGACCGAGATCAAAAGAATGGAGCGATACAAAACAAATACACAGACCTCGGATTTTCTAGAGTGAAACCTGTATGTGTGGATACTAATGCGCTATCCAGACTGTTTGACGGTATGCCAGTGAAAGATTCTTTCATGGATGACAACTGCTTACCCCTCATCATAAAATACTGCCCAGCCAAACTTCCCCTCTCGATTAAGCTTTGGAATCTTGACAAGCAATACCGGAACGACTTTGAGAAACTGGAAACTCAATGCAAAGAAGAAAGTGATGTGCTTCTCAGAAAATAATGAGTAAGACAAACCTTCACGTCACAACGATATACCTGTTTTAATAAATAAAGAAAAAATAATTAACGAATTAATAACAATGGACGATAATGAATTTTATATAACATGTATTTCTGTTGGAAGTCTGTGCTGTGTTATATTTCAAGGCACTAAGAGTGAGCTAATGATAGGAGTTTGATAGAAACGAAAATAGAATTCACAAAAATGCACGGATGCGGCAACGACTATATTTATATAAATTGTTTTGATGCTCAGGTTAATAATTTGCCTGAGTTGAGTATGGTTTTGTGCGATAGACGTAAGTATATCGGTGGCGACGGGATTATTACTATTGAGAAGTCTCAGGTCGCGGATGCCAAGATGAGAATATTTAACAAAGACGGTAGCGAAGGCAAAATGTGTGGAAACGGTATAAGATGCGTCGCGAAATATTTATATGATAATAAAATTTGTAATAATATGAATAATATAAAAATTGAAACTTTGAGCGGGGTTAAATATTTAGATATTCTCGAGAACAACAAAAACGAATCTGTTGTAAAAGTGAACATGGGACAAGCTAGTTTGAATCCCAAAGATATACCTGTTTTAATAAATAAAGAAAAAATAGTTGACGAGTTAATCACAATAGACGATAATAAGTTTTATATAACGTGTGTTTCTGTTGGAAACCCGCATTGTGTGATATTTGTCGATGAAGTTTGTTCTATAGATTTAAATAAAATCGCACCTAAATTATCTAGTAATATTATATTTCCGGAAGGTATTAATATAGAATTTGTGAGTATAATAGACAAAAATAATATATCTATGAGAGTTTGGGAGCGCGGTAGTGGCGAGACTTTGTCGTGTGGTAGCGGCTCGTGTGCGAGTGTTGTAGCGGCAGTCGAAAATAATTATTGTGACAGAAATACAGATATTACTGTACATTTGCGTGGAGGAAGTCTAAAAATAAATTATGATGAGAATTCTGTAGTTTACATGACAGGAAACGCGACAAAAGTTTTTGAAGGAGTTATTGAAATATGAGCAAATATATTTTCGTGACAGGCGGAGTAGTGTCCGGTCTTGGGAAAGGCATTACTGCAGCGTCTTTAGGAAGATTGCTCAAAGCACGAGGATTTAATGTCACTGCTCAGAAGCTTGATCCGTATATAAACGTCGATCCGGGTACTATGAGTCCGTATCAGCATGGAGAAGTTTATGTAACAGAAGACGGAGCCGAGACAGATCTAGATTTAGGGCACTATGAGAGATTTATAGACATAAATTTAAACAAATATTCGAATTTGACAACAGGAAAAGTCTATTGGAATGTATTAAACAAAGAACGCCGCGGAGAATATCTGGGCGAGACTATACAAGTTATACCGCATATTACGAACGAGATTAAAGATTTTGTGTATTCTGTCGGTAAGAACACCAATGCAGATATAGTCATAACTGAAATCGGCGGAACTGTAGGAGATATCGAAAGCCAGCCGTTTTTAGAATCTATCAGACAAATTTCTTTGGAAGTCGGCAAAGAAAACTGTTTATTTATACATGTTACTTTGGTACCGTATATTTTTGGTTCCGGGGAATACAAATCAAAACCTACGCAGCACTCTGTAAAAGAACTGAGATCTTTAGGAATAAACCCTGATATAATTATTGCCAGGTGCGAAACAGAGCTAAACAAAAATATAATCGAAAAAATTTCTTTATTTTGTAATATCAAGCCTGATTGTGTTATTGCGAACACAGACTGTGATGTTTTGTATTTAGTTCCCAAGATGCTTGAAAAAAGTAATTTTTCAGATATAGTCTGTCGCGAGTTAAATTTACAGAATAATAATTATGACATGTCTGACTGGGATAATATGTTAACGCGAATCGAGAACAGGACTAAGAAAATTAAAATAGGTCTTGTAGGAAAATATGTAAAATTACATGACGCGTATTTATCTGTAGTTGAAGCTTTAAATCATGCAGGTTTTGAGACAGGTGCCAAAATAGATATAAAATGGATAGACTCAGAGCTTGTGACAGAATACACTGTTAAAGATTTGTTAGGAGATTGTGATGGGATTTTAGTTCCGGGCGGATTTGGAGCACGCGGAGTCGAGGGTAAACTTGATGCCATAAAATACGCGCGTGAAAACAATATACCGTTTTTAGGTATTTGTCTGGGCATGCAGTCTGCAGTGATAGAATTTGCGCGTAATGTTTTGGGATTAAAAGACGCGAACTCTTCAGAATTTGATATAAACACACAAAATCCGGTAATAGACTTAATGGAAACGCAAAAAGAATATTTAGATACAAAAGGTGGAACAATGAGATTAGGTTCATATCCGTGCAATATAAAATCTAATACAAAGTTACACGAAATTTATAATGAACTTGAGATTACAGAGAGACATAGACACAGATACGAATTTAATAATAATTACAGAGAAAAATTTGAGCAAAACAATATGATTATAAGCGGACTTTCGCCAAATGGAGTTTTAGTTGAAGCTGTAGAGATCCCGGACAAGAAATTTTTCGTAGGAGTCCAGTATCATCCTGAATTCAAGAGTAGACCAAACCATGCACATCCCGTATTTCGTGAGTTTGTTCGCGCGGCAATTAAATAATAATAAATAATAAATATATACAAAAATTAAAATAAGATATAAAATAAATATAATATTAAAAAAATTTGGAGGATAATTAATGGCGTTTGACAAACAGAAAGCACTTGAAACAGCACTAGGCCAGATAAAAAAGCAGTTTGGCGAGGGTGCTGTCATGAGATTGGGCAAAAACGAAGCCATGCAAGTTGACGTAATTCCTACGGGATCTTTGTCACTTGATATAGCACTTGGAATTGGCGGTCTGCCCAGAGGAAGAATAATCGAAGTATATGGACCTGAGTCTTCGGGAAAAACGACTTTGGCGTTACATTGTATAGCTCAGGGTCAAAAAAACGGTGGTTGCGCAGCGTTCATAGACGTTGAACATGCTTTGGATCCTGTATACGCAGCAAATTTAGGAGTCGACGTAGATTCTTTGTTAGTATCTCAGCCTGACACCGGCGAACAAGCCCTAGAAATTACAGAGTCTTTGGTAAGATCCGGAGCAATAGATGTCATAGTCGTAGACTCAGTCGCAGCACTTGTTCCGAGAGCAGAAATCGAAGGAGAAATGGGCGATTCGCACGTAGGACTCCAAGCCAGACTCATGTCGCAAGCTCTGAGAAAACTCGCAGGAGCTATCTCCAAATCTAATTGCGTTGCGATATTTATTAACCAATTGAGAGAAAAAGTCGGCGTAATTTACGGAAATCCGGAAGTTACACCGGGCGGACGTGCGTTGAAATTTTATTCTTCCGTGAGACTAGATATCAGAAAAATAGAAACTCTAAAAGTCAACGGCGAAGTAGTAGGTTCAAGAACTCGTGCGAAAGTCGTAAAAAACAAGATGGCGCCACCGTTCAGAGAAGCAGAATTTGACGTTTTATACGGTCGTGGGATTTCTCGCGAGGGCGAGTTACTAGACTTAGCGGTCAAGTTTGATGTCGTACAAAAATCCGGTTCATGGTTTGCATATAAAGAGAACAAGCTTGCTCAGGGACGCGATAAAGTCAAAGAATTCTTCAGAAACAATCCTGAGATCATGAAAGAGATCGAAGAAAAGACCATGGAAGAGTACAACAAATTATACGCAAAGAGCTCAGTTTCGGCGAATTTAATTAATCCTGTAATAGATCCGATAGTAAATACAGATTCAGATATAAGCGAAGATTTCGAGAACATTCCTGAATTACCGGAAGAGCAAGAAGATTTTTAGTACAAATCATATAATTTAATGTTAATTACAGACATAAAATTTAGTAAAAATAATAAAATATTAATATACTCCGGTGACAGATATTTAACAAGTCTGTCACCAGAAGTCTTTGCGCGATATAATTTAAAAATAAATTCCGAAATTTCCGAATCCGAACTTGAGAGTATAATATTAAATTCACAGGAATACAAAGCCAAAGAACGAGCATTAAATATATTATCATATCGTGCGCACTCCAAAAACGAGCTCAAAAACAAGATAAAAGCAAAATTTGGCGAGCAATGTGCACAAAATACAGTAAATAAAATAGAAGAATTAGGGTTAATTGACGATAAAGCATTTGCTGAAAACTACGCACTTGAACTTATGAACAAAAAATATTATAGTAAAAGAAGAGTCAAGTTTGAGCTCATGAAAAAAAACATTTCACCAGAAATTATTAATAACATATTAAATAATATAGAAATAGACGAGCATGAAATATTAAGAAATATAATAGAAAAGAAAAATTTTGATAATATCACAGACGAAAAATCGAAAAGAAGAGCTATAAATTACTTATTGAGATTAGGATATGATTTTGAACAGATTAATAATATATTAAAAATATAAATAAGAGGTGAGATTTGCTATAAATATTTCGAATAAGCTTACGATTTTCAGAATAATACTAGTATTTCCGATAATATTAGTTTTGTTTTATGTTAATAATAATTTAAGCAAATATTTAATTTCCGGGATTTTGTTTTTAATAGCGTCTTATACAGATTATTTAGACGGAAAAATCGCACGTAAAAAAAATCTAGTCACAGCTTTTGGACAGATAATGGACCCACTTTCAGATAAAATTTTAGTGTTGTCAGTGTTAATTTGTTTCTTATCACTAAATTTGATCACAGGATTGCCCGTGATTTTAGTAATAATACGCGAATTTTTGATAACTTCAATCAGATTTCTGGTATTAAATAACAACAAAAACATAATATCGGCAAATATCTGGGGGAAGTTCAAGACCGTAAGCCAAATTTTTTTGATATTTTTTATATTTATCTCGCAAATATACTTAAATTTTTGTGCAAAAAACATAAATTTAATAAATTTTTATGATATATTTTTATGGATAACCGTGATATTTTCGTATATATCAGGGTTTGTGTATATATATTTAAACAAAGATTACATATTCGTAGACTTGTGAGTTTTAGATAAATTTTATTTATGAATCGGGGTTTTTTGTAGTGAAATTATACAATACTTTTAGCCAAAAAAAAGAAATTTTTACGCCTATAAATTCTGGTGAAGTTCTGATATATTCTTGCGGACCTACGGTTTATAATTATATTCATATTGGGAACGCGCGGCCTATATGCGTGTTCGATGTACTCAGGAGATATCTCGAGTATTTAAATTACAACGTAAAGTTTGTACAAAATTTCACAGACATAGACGACAAAATTATCAAAAAAGCACAAGAAAATAATACTGATTATAAATCTATTTCAGAGAAGTACATAGAAGAATACAAAAAAGATGCCCGGGGGTTAAATATCAAGCCGGCGACGATTCACCCAAAAGCAACGGAAAATATTAAAGAAATAATAAATATTATAGAAGATTTGATTAAAAAAGAGTTTGCGTATGTTTTAAAAAACGGAGATGTGTATTTCAGAACGCGGAAATTTGAAAATTATGGAAACTTGTCACATCAGAGCGTTGACGAATTGCAATCCGGAGCACGCATAAATATCAATGACTCAAAAGAAGATTTTCTGGATTTTGCACTTTGGAAGTCCGCGAAACCCGGCGAGCCGTACTGGGAGAGCCCGTGGGGCAAGGGCCGTCCGGGCTGGCATATCGAGTGTTCGGCGATGGCACAGAAATATCTGTCAAGCACGATTGACATTCATTGTGGTGGTCAGGACCTGATTTTCCCGCATCACGAGAATGAAATTGCCCAAAGTGAGTGTTCTACGGGGCAAAAATTCGCAAATTATTGGCTCCACAACGGATATATTAACATAAATAATACAAAAATGTCCAAATCTCTTAATAATTTCTTTACAGTACGCGAGATTTCTGAGATTCACGGCTATGAACCGATTAGATATTTCTTAATTTCTTCTCATTATAGAACTCCGATTAATTTTAGCGAAGAGATTATAATTCAATGTAAAAACTCGCTCGAAAGATTATATAAATTTAAAGAAAATATTGAATTTATGTTAGAAAATTCTATTAATAACACACAAGAAAATGAATTTGATATTAGTAAATATAAACAAAAGTTTTTAGAAGCTCTTGACGATGATTTGAACACTGCAGACGCAATTTCTGTGATTTTCGAGCTCGTGAAAGACGTTAATACCAATATTTTGAGTACTAATAAATTTTGCAAATCTGATATTATTAGTATTAAAAATTTCTTCGAAGAGTCTACAAATATTTTGGGAATATTATATAATAACAAAAACAATATTAATAATAATTTAAACAAAAACGAAATGGAAGAGCTGATAAAATCAAGAGAGCAAGCCCGTAAAGATAAAAACTGGAAACTTGCCGATGAGATTCGTGATAAATTAAAATTATTAAATATAACTATAGAAGATACTCCTAACGGCACAAAATTTGTTTATAATAAATAATTTTGAAAGTGGTGAGACTTGAATATCATGAAATCGTCAATTATAAAACTCGAGAATATTAAGGTTTCGTTTAATAACGAAGTGATTTTGGAAAACTTAAATTTAAATATAAAAGAAGGAGAGTTCGTTACTTTGCTAGGTCCGTCGGGCTGCGGCAAAACTACGACTTTGAGAATTATCGCCGGATTTTTGAATCCTGATGAGGGCAATATTTTTTTTAAAGACAAAAAAATTAACAATGTTCCGGCCCACAAGCGCGAGGTTAACACGATTTTTCAGAAATATGCGCTTTTCCCGCATCTGAATGTCTACGAAAATGTCGCTTTTGGTATGAGAATCCAGAAAAAACCGGAGTCCGAAATTAAAGCTAAAGTTACAGAAATATTAAAAATGGTTAATCTCGTTTCGTATATTGACCGTGATGTCAACTCTCTTTCCGGCGGTCAGCAGCAAAGAATCGCGATAGCTCGGGCGCTCGCGAACAATCCTAAGGTTTTGCTGTTGGACGAGCCCCTTGGTGCTTTGGATTTGAAATTGCGAAAAGACATGCAATCTGAGCTCAAGTCGATTCACCAAAAAACCGGAATTACTTTTGTTTTGGTCACTCATGATCAGGAAGAAGCGCTCTCAATGTCAGACACTGTGGTTGTCATGGACAAGGGCTCGATACAGCAAATCGGCTCGCCGGAAGATATATATAATGAACCAAAAAATGCGTTTGTCGCTGATTTTATTGGTGAAAGTAACGTAATTTCAGGTATTATGATTGACGATTTTAAAGTGAGTTTCTGCGGAAAAGAATTCTCGTGCCTTGACAAGGGCTTCGAAAAAATGAGTATTGTCGACGTTGTGATTCGCCCTGAAGATATTAAAGTCGTGACCCCCGAGCAGGGCGATATTTCCGGGGTGATAACTTCTGTGGTTTTCAAGGGCGTTCATAATGAGATTATTATCGACGTGAACGGCTTCAAATGGATGATTCAGACGACCGAAATGCAGAAAGAAAACGATAAAATCGGGCTTTTGATATACCCCGACGCGATTCATATTATGAAGCCGTCGCCGTACTCTTCGAAAATCGGAGACTACAGTGCGTTCAGCGATGAGTTTTACAACGAGCAGCATAAAAACTAATAATATTAACAAATTTTTGCAGAGGTGTTATATATTAATGAAAATAAAATTAAGTCTGGTTCCGTACATAATCTGGATGTTAATTTTTGTTATAATTCCGGTTATATTAATAATATATTTTAGTTTTACAGATATTAACAAAAGCTTAAGTTTTGATAATATTCTGGAAGCCGGAAAATATTCACAGGTGTTTTTGAGATCAATAATAATCGGTGCAATTTCAACAGTTTTATGTTTAATAATCGGCTATCCGGCGGCATATTTGATCTCGAAAGTCAAATTAAAATACCAAAATTTTCTAATTATGTTGTTAATGATCCCGATGTGGACGAGCTTTTTATTGAGAACATACGCGTGGATGACGCTCCTAGAATACAACGGGTTGATCAATAAATTATTGGTATTTTTGGGGCTCCCGAGATTGAACATGATTAACACACCTGGGGCAATTATATTAGGCATGGTTTATAACTTTTTACCGTATATGATACTTCCGATATATAATATTTTAGTAAAAATAGATAAAAAAATTATAGAGGCCGCGCAGGATTTAGGCGCCAATAAATTCAAAGTTTTCACGAAAATTATATTTCCGTTGAGCTTGCCGGGGATTATTTCCGGAATTACAATGGTGTTTGTGCCGTCGGTCAGTACGTTTGTGATTTCAAAAATGCTCGGCGGAGGGTCGATTTTAGTCATCGGAGACCTAATAGAAATGCAGTTTTTGGGCAACAATTATAATCCGTATCTAGGCTCTTGCATATCTTTGATTCTCATGATAATTATTATGATATGCATGAAAATTATGAACTCGCTTGATACACAGTCAAATTATACAGAAAAGAGAACCAAAAAATGAAAATTTTGAATAAGTTATACATGTTTTTGATATTTGCTTTTTTGTACATGCCGATTATAGTGCTTATAGCTTTTTCGTTTAAC
Source organism: Clostridia bacterium (assembly GCA_017414725.1). Lineage (GTDB taxonomy): Bacteria > Bacillota > Clostridia > Oscillospirales > Acutalibacteraceae > UMGS1491. The sequence goes on along the minus strand of JAFQKZ010000041.1, from coordinate 1,763 downwards.
GATTCAAAAAGTCGAGTAATCTGGTCTGGATTTACGTTCAAATGGTACCAAAAACTGTTCGAAAACCAAGAAATTTTAAGCTCTTTTTACAATACTATTATAGTAGCGTTAGTAGCATCTTTGATAGCGACTGTACTGGGGACAATGGCTGCCGTCGGAATAACCAAAAGCAGAAAAATTACGCGAAATATTGTGTTGAATATCACTAATATACCTATGATTAATCCTGAGATAGTCACGGGCGTTTCTCTTATGATAATGTTCGTGTTTTTGTACAATAATTTCGGGATTTTAAAACCGGGTTTGGTTACTTTGATATGTGCGCATACAACTTTTTGCTTACCGTATGTAATATTATCTGTCACGCCGAAGCTCCGACAAATGGATCCAAATATTTATGAAGCTGCGCAAGATCTGGGTTGTAACCCGATGAAAGCTTTTTTTAAAGTCGTTATGCCACAGATAATTTCGGGCATAATTACCGGTTTTATCATGTCTTTTACCATGTCAATTGACGATTTTGTGATAAGTTATTTCACCGGCGGCATGACACAGACTCTGCCGATTACAGTTTATTCCATGACTCGAAAGTTAATAAGTCCCGAGATTAACGCGCTTTCAAGTGTTTTATTTATTTTTGTATTTATTTTATTAATTATTATTAATTTGCGAAGTGACAAAGATAAAGAAAATATATTAAAAATATAAAATTTTAAAATATAATCAGGAGATGAGAAATACTTGTTAAGAAAAATAAATAAAAAAGTTATATTAATATTAATTATTATGTTTTTCGTGTGTTTTGTATTTGCGAATAATTTGTATAATAAACACAAAAATAACGGTAATTTCTCGCAAGATACTATAAATATATACAGTTGGGGAGAGTTTATAGCCAACGGTTCAGATAATAATATTGACGTAAACAAAGAATTTACGCGCGAAACAGGAATAAAAATTAATTACAAGACTTTTCAAAACAACGAAGAGCTGTTCGCAAAATTATCAAGTGGCGGAATTGACTGTGATGTGATTATACCGTCTGATTATATGATCTCGAAATTAATTAAAAATAATATGCTCGCGGAACTAGACTTTTCGAATATCCCAAATTATAAATATATAGACAATAATTACAAAAATTTGAATTTTGATCCAGAAAACTTGTATTCTGTGCCGTATATGTGGGGTACCGTAGGAATATTTTATAATAAAAATATAATACAAGAGCCCGAAGAAAATATTACTTGGGATATATTATGGGACCCGAAATATAAAAACAAAATCTTGATGTTCGATAATGCTCGTGACAGTTTCGCGATTTCATTATTAAGACTGGGATATTCGATAAACACGACGAATCCCGAGCACTGGAACCAAGCTGCGCGTGAGTTATTAATCCAAAAGCCGTTGGTACAAGCTTATGTCATGGACCAGATTTTCAATAAAATCGGCAACGGTGAGGCGTACATAGCTCCGTATTATGCCGGCGACGCTGCAAATATCATGAAATTAAACAGCAATATAAATTTTGTGATTCCGAAATCCGGCAGCACGAGATTTGTTGATTCGATGTGCATTCCTGCGAACTCGAAAAACAAAACTTTGGCCGAAAAATACATAGATTTCATGTGTCGCACGGATATTGCTCTTGCAAATCTGAAACAGACCGGTTATTCGACGCCGCATGTTTTAGCCTACGAAAGTCTTGACGATAGTATAAAAAACAACAAGATATTTTATCCCGACCCTGAAATTACCAG
>JAFQKZ010000040.1 GCA_017414725.1 Clostridia bacterium | reverse complement strand
CAGGCACTAATGCTTTCTCTGAGTCAGAATTAGCAATACCACCACTCAATGAAAAAATAATATTATTTGTGTTTACAAAACACGTTAAAATACATAAACTTACAAACACACTCAAAAATTTCTTGAACTTGTTCACAAAATTATTAAACATAATATATACCTCCTAATTTTAAAATTTATAATTAATATACAAAATATAATTATTTCTGTCAAATATTTTATGATAAATATATAAAATTTAAGAAAAAACACCAAAAGTAAATATGTTTATACTCTTGGTGCGTAATTTTATATATTAATAATTAATTATCTCGCAGAACAAGCTTTCATCAAATAAGATTTCTTACGAGCTACAGTATTTTTGTGTAAAATACCTTTGGAAGCCGCTTTGTCTAATTTTTGAATAGCCAAAGTTATATTATTTTGCTTTTCAGACTCAGGAGAATTAATTGCGTTTTTCATTAAAGTTCTGATAGCAGATTTATAAGCTTTATTTCTTTCAGTCTTTACTTTAGCGACTTTTATTCTCTTTTTGGCTGATTTTATATTCGCCATAGATCAATATTCCTCCTTAAAATTAAAAATTATTTATCTCGAGGTCCCACGGAAAATCAGGGCTAAAGTTCCTGCACCTGTATGAGTCCCAACTATGGGTCCGATATTATTTATATTTATATTTTGTATTTTAAATTTTTCGCGTATTTTTTCTCTCAAAATTTCTGCGTCGTCTAGGCAATCTCCATGACAAATATATATATTATTATCTAAAATATTATTTTCAAGTTTAGATAAAAGTGAATTTATAGCTTTCTGGCGACCGCGAATTTTATCAGAAACACATAAATTTCCATTATTATCTACATATAACAACGGTTTGAGATTTAGCATGCTTCCCAGAACAGCGACAGATTGCGAGATTCTTCCACCACGTTTAAGATGAAACAAGTCATCAACTATCAACCAGTGACATATTTTATATTTTAAATTATCAAGTTCAGTCTGTACTTCTGTGATAGTTTTATTTTGAGAACGCATAACAGCCGCTTCTTGGACTAGCATCCCCTGACCCATCGAAGCTGAAAGCGAGTCAATAACTATAATTTTTCTGTCCGGAAACTTTTCTGATAATTCTCTAGCTGCTAAAACAGAATTATTATAAGTTCCGCTCAGACTCGACGGAAATCCAATATAAATTATATCCTGATTATTTTCTAAATATTTCGAGAAAACTTCTTTGAATTTTTCGATATTTGTCTGCGTAGTGCTAGGCAAAACTCCGGCGCGCAAATTATCATAAAAACTTTTTATATCTATATTACTATCTAAATAAACTTTATTATTGATAATATATTGCATAGGAATTATTATTATATTAAATTTATTTATAATTTCTTCGGGCAAATCCGCCGTAGAATCAGTAATAATCACATAATTATTATCCACAATAATTTAACACCGCCTTTTTAAATAATTTAAATAAATATAATAAATTATCTCTTGGAGAATTGCGGAGCCTTTCTCGCTTTTTTGAGTCCGTATTTTTTACGCTCTTTCATTCTCGGGTCACGAGTTAAGAATCCGGCTTTTTTTAAACCTAATTTTAATTTTTCTTTATCAAACTCTAAGAGAGCACGCGAGATACCATGTCTGATAGCACCTGCTTGACCGGTCACACCGCCGCCTGTTACGTTACAGACTATATCAAATTTACCCTGATTTTCGGTTAAAACTAATGGCTGACGGACTATAACTTTTAAAGTTTCAAGACCGAAATACTCGTCGATAGATCTGTTATTAATAGTAATTTTACCGTTACCCTTGTATAATCTGACTCTTGCGACAGATTTTTTTCTTCTACCTGTACCATAAAAAAACGGTTCTTTTTCGTACATTATTTATTTTCACCCCATATTTCAGGTTTTTGCGCTGCATGTTTGTGTTCTGCTCCGACAACAGTTCTCAATCTTACGATTTGCTTGCGTCCCAGAGTATTTTTCTGAAGCATTCCTTTGACAGCTTTGTGCATGACCATATCAGGTTTTGTTTTCATAAGAGCGTCATATCTCGTGCTCTTCAAATTTCCGACATAACCTGTATGTTTATAATAATATTTCTGAGTTAATTTTTTCCCGGTTAAAACTATTTTATCACAGTTAATTACGATAACGTGGTCGCCACAATCTACGTGCGGTGCAAATAACGGCTTGTGTTTGCCACGTAGTAAATTTGCCGCCTGGACAGCAACTCTACCTAGAGGCTTCTGCGAAGCGTCTATAATATACCATTTACGCTCGACAGTGCCGGCTTTTGGCATGTATGTAGACATCAGTTAATTCCTCCTAAATTAAATTTAATAAACATAACAACTATTATTTGTTTTAATAATATAATATTACAAATTTGAAAGTCAATATTAAATTTAATTTTTATATTATATATCTCGCGTTTTCGAGCTTTTTTATATAATTATCTCTTGTTTTCGCACTTTTGATTTTCGATAAAATATCTACAAAATTTACTTAAATTACATGTACTACACTCGGGTTTTCGGGCTTTGCAAACTTTTCGACCGTGTGAAATAATACAGTGCCCAAATTGTATAGACTTCTCTTCAGGAACTATTTTTTTCATAATATTTTCGATAACAACAGGGTTCTTCGAGTCATGAAAACCCAATCTCTTAGTAACACGCGCAAAATGCGTATCTACGACTATTCCGGGAATATTATGAATTTCAGCCAAAAATAAATTCGCAGTCTTGCGCCCTATACCGGATAGCTTTTGCAAATCTTCAAGATTATCAGGTATTTTATAATCAAAATTATTAATTATTTCTTTACACATGTTTATTATATTATTAGCTTTTGTTTTGTATAACCCGCATGATTTGATATATTCTTCGAGTTCTTCTTGACTTGAATTTGCAAAATCATCTATATTTTTATATCTCGCAAACAAAACCGGAGTTACTATATTAACCCGAGCATCTGTACAGTGAGCAGACAATCTCGCGGCTATTAATAACTCCAACGGCGTGCTATATATTAACATACACCTGGAATCTTGATAATCTTGTTCCAGTATTTCTATAATTTTTATTATGTTATTATTCATAAACAGATCTAATTTTTTAGCCAAAATATGTAATTATGTAATATAATTTAGTTTATTTTGCAAGTTCTTTGATATCAAAAATTTGTTCTCCGATTATCTCTCCGTTAAGACCGTTTCGAGCAATCAAAGTCACCGGGGTTTCCAGATCATTTAATTCATAAGCAATGGCGTTTTTAACCTTATCGCCTTTTTTAATTATTTCCATCTCAGTATCAAGATAATCGTACTCAGGATTATAACCAACTCTCAACTCTTTAACTGAATCCAAATCAGAACTTGTGTTCTGGGTTGCTGTAAATATTTTCGCCCATGCTTTTACGGCAGTAGTCTGCTCATCGCCCAAATTTGTTATTTCATGCCAAATCGCAAGCACCGGTTTGTTTCCGTATTCATTGCCCGGTTCACCAACTTTAATAACTTTAGTATTAGTAATTTTTATTTTCAAGTCATCGAGTCTAGCTGTGTTGTTCTTGAAGTAAATACCGGTTTCATCTGTATCTGTCTCTTCTGGTTCGCTAGTCAATTCTATTTTGTTTGTTTTTGTATCTGTTTCTGTAACAATCGAACTATCTACTGTAGAATTATTATTGTTATTATTATTTTCTGTGTTCTTTTTGCCACAGCCAGTAAATACAGTAAGAGACAGTGCGGAAATTAATAATAAAAGTTTTTTCATTTTATAAACCTCCTTATTTTAATTATAAAACAAGCTACGCTTTGATATCATGTCATGCAAAATCAAAAATTTATCCCAGATAGTATAGTCATAAAACAGAAAAAATACAATATAATATTTTATTATAATCACTGTTCCTCAAAATAAATCTCATACCAAACTAAAAATACATAAATAGTCCAAATTTTACGACTGTGATCCCATTTGTTATTATAGTGTTCGTCAAGAAATTTCAATAATTTATCTGTGTTAAAAAATTTCTTAGAGATCTCAGATTCGAACTTCTCTTTTACTATTGTATAATATCTCTTATCTTTGAGCCATACTCTTGTAGGTACCGGAAAACCTAGTTTTGGCTTTTGAGCTGTTTCGATCGGCAGTCTCTTTTGCGCTGCTAATCTCAATGCATATTTAGTATTATTTTTGTTTACTCTCAAATCTGTCTTTAATTTACGTGCGATTTTAAAGACTTCTATGTCTAAAAACGGAACTCGCAACTCTAAAGAATTAGCCATGCTCATTCTGTCAGCTTTTAATAATATATCCCCTGCCAGCCACATATTCATGTCTAAATATTGCATTTTTGTTTCATCATCATAATCTTTAATATTATTATATATATTTTTGCACAAATCTACAGGGTCTGTGATTATATCCGTATTTTTGAGTATTTCTTGTTTTTGTTCTTTTGAGAACATATATGCATTTCCGATATATTTGTTTTCTGTTTTATGTTCGCCACGAATTATAAAACTCTGGCCTCTGAATCTAAACGGAATTTTTTTGACTAATTTTGCCAGAAAACTACGAGTTCTTTGAGAAAATAATTTATGATACAATTTAAAAACTCTGGGTTCATTATAGACAGTATAGCCACCAAACAATTCATCTGCACCTTCTCCGGATAACACGACTTTGACATGTTCGCTAGCTAATTTCGCAACAAAATATAAAGCAATACAAGACGGGTCAGCCAACGGTTGATCCATATAATACTGAACTTTCGGAACGGCGTCCCAGAATTCTTCAGAATTTATAATCTTGCTGTGATAATCTAAATTTATTTTTTTTGCGAGATTCTCTGCCCAAGATATTTCGTTATATTTTTCTCCAAAATCAAATCCTACTGTAAATGCTTTTTGATTTTCGAAATACGAAGAAACATAACTGGAATCTATGCCACTAGATAAAAAACAACCGACTTCTACGTCACTTATTTTATGTGCATTAACAGAATTTTCAAACACTTCCTGTATTTTATTTACGGCACTCTCTAAATTAATACTATTATCTATGTCAAATTTTGGATCAAAATATCTATTAATTTTAATCTCGCCGGATTTGTATTCAAGAGTATGCCCCGGCATTAGACAAAAAATATTCTCAAAAAAAGTTTCCGGTGGCACTGCATACTGAAACGATAAATAATTATCCAAAGCTCGATAATTAAATTTTTTCTCAAATTCCGGATATAATAATATACTCTTGATTTCTGAAGCATATATAAAATTATTTTGGAAATTGGACCAGTATAGGGGCTTTATGCCAAAGTAATCTCGTGCCAAAAACAAACTTTTATCTGTTCTGTTCCAGATCGCAAACGCAAACATTCCGCGTAATTTTAAAACTAAATCTTTTCCCCATTCTTCGTATCCGTGAACCAGAACTTCAGAGTCACTCTGTGTATAAAACACATGCCCTAAATTTTCTAGTTCTGATTTAAGTTCTTTATAATTATAAATTTCGCCGTTAAAAGTCAAAACTAAATTGTTTGTTTCGTTATATATTGGCTGTTGTCCGTTATCTAAGTCTATTATACTTAATCTGCGAAAACCCATAGATATGTTTTTGTCAATAAAATATCCAGAATCATCCGGGCCCCTATGAGTTATAACATCGCACATGTTTCTTATTATTTCCGAGCTCTTATTATTAATATTATTACTTGTAAATCCACAAATTCCGCACATGTGTTATTTTACTTCCCCCGTAAATTATTATACTTACTTATTATAACACAGTTATTTGAGATTTACTAATTTTTGTTAGCAAAT
>JAFQKZ010000039.1 GCA_017414725.1 Clostridia bacterium | reverse complement strand
CTCTTTCCGTTTTTCACTACTTCTTCGCTTTCGCAATGTATGCATTTTATTTTGGTCAGCGCCATCACTTCTCACCCTCTTTTCCTATCTTATCTCTCTCCTTTTTGTTTGTCAAACCTTCTAGTACACAACCGGTGTTTATAATTCTATTGACTATTTTATGCAATTAATTTAAAATCTTTATGTTTAAAAATATTATTTAATTAATTTTATAGGAGGTCGTTCGGTGAGCGACGATACTACAAAAAATAGTGAAGACATAGATTTTTTTGAAAATGATATAATTACTTTAACAGACGAAGATGGGATAGAACGTGAATTTGAAGCGTTGGATTATTTCGAAGATGATCGTGGTAAGTTTTATGCGTTAACTCCGAATTTTGAGCTAGAAGAGGAAGGATTTATCCCAGGAGAAACTTATTTTATTTTTGAAGTGGTTAACACAAATAGCGAAGAAGAATTAGTTGAAATAGAAGATGAACAATTATTAAAAGAAATTTCTGCAGAATTTGAAAAACGACTCGGTATTATATAAAAAAGTATAGTTTGCACTGTTTTTTCTGCTTATCTCGCGGACTGTGTTCGTATAACCCTACAAAGATAGATAAGGAGCTTTATACTGTAAACGGGTACTGCAGACCTCCTGGATATTTTATATTTGGATGATGGGAGCGCGAAGTTGCGGCACGAGCACCCACCTGCATAATGTGGCAGGTTATCAAGAGCACAATACGGTTAAGCGGATTTTATTGCAAATTCATAATAACTTTATATATTAAATATGATGATTTACTATTGTATCGGTTCCTTGTTGATTTTGAATTTATATATTATGGTAACTTGTTTAAATTTGATGGTGATATTATTACAAAACGATAAACTTTCGTGATTATCACAAAAAAGCTTTTATTATAAAACTGTACAAATAGTAAACATCAAGATTTCAAAAACATGATAAAATAATTAACATTAAACGTATTAGGCGATGTTCTAAAGTTGAACATGTGTTTTTTGGGGCATCAAAAATCTTTTAACAAGACACAATGCTGTAACGAATAAATTGAGTGAAATTGTTTTATTATGTTTTTAATTCTTATACCCTTCAAAAATAAAGCAAATCACACTAAACACACAATATTTGCCGAAATCATAGTTAAAATATACTTTGTTCTGGCGATTCTTTTGGCTCTTCACATTCTTGTTTATTATCCGTATTATCAAATGATGGTAAAAAATTCTCGATAAAATATTTTACTTCCGGAGAATCTATTTGTAATAATTTTTTGTGTAGGTTTTTGCGAGCTTTGTCAAAATCTTTGTTACCCATACTTTTTTCGCGTAGGCATTTGATATACGCACTGATAGTATCGGCATATTTCACTATCTTGCGTAGCTCTATATCCTCAGGATTATTATTGCTTTCTAAAATACTTGAAAACTCAGATCTAAGATCTGGTTCTATTAGATTTAATAAAGATTTTGTAGCTTGGTTTTCGACTTGTGTATAAATTTTTTTCATTTCAGGATTAATGTATTTAATAGGCGTGGGCATATCATCAGTAATAATTTCTGGGACATCGTGATACATAGCTAAAGTAACAGCCCTGTCAGCATTTAATTCCGTACCGAACTTTATATTTTTTATTAATACTAAAATATGTGCAATTCTGGAAGTATCTATCAAGTGGTCGTTGAGGGTTTCTTTTTCGTAATTTATCAAAATTCCCCATCTATCTATGTATTTAGTTCTGGAAACGACACCCAAAAACGAGTTTTCTTCTGGTTCATTACCCGTGACAGACAGAAAATTTTCTTTTATGATATCATGATGTTCTTCTGCTGTTGCAAAAGCTGTCATACAAATTATAAAACTAAATATTAACGAAACTATAGAAATTCTTTTTATCATAATGAATACCACTTTCAACTTTCAATATAAAATAAATTTTAGATAAACTCACACTAAATACGCGTATTTGCCGAAATCGTCTTTAGATATCGTTTTATTTTGTTTTTTGAGTTCATGCTCAAGAGATTTTAAAATATGTTCCATAGAAACTTCTTGATTTTTAATTTCAGGCTCTGACGCTACCATAAAAGCTGCTAAAAGAGCAATGTTTTTTATGTTCCCGCCAGAAATCTCGAAATTTTTGGCTAAAAAATCAAAGTCTATATTATCCGTAACAGGAACAGTCTTAGGATAAATTTTCCCCCAGATTTGTTTTCTATGATTATAGTCAGATAACGCAAAATGTACAACATAATTAATTCTTCTGAAAAAAGCTTGGTCTATGTTCTGCAAAAATTTGTAATCATAATATATCATAACTTTCAATATAAAATAAATTTTAGATAAACTCACACTAAATACGCGTATTTGCCGAAATCGTCTTTAGATATCGTTT
>JAFQKZ010000038.1 GCA_017414725.1 Clostridia bacterium | reverse complement strand
TAAAACTCGATACCGGGGCAAACGAAAGCAGTTTGCTAAATTGAATTTTTTGTTTGCTCTTGCAAACCTCTATCTCGCTGATAGGCATTTTGGCCTCTCGGTCTGATTACGGCTTGTTTTGAGTAGAAAAAGCAGGGATTTACTTGTCTCTTTTGCTTTTTTGGTACTTCTTGTTTCCTCTATTCTTTTTTATCTTTATATACGCGGTTTTGCCTTAGCTGGTTTGAGCAGTTTGCCAATAGCATATTGCACGAGCTTAGGGAAAGCAGCGACATTTTTACCGAGGTTTTGAAATGCCTCGCGTACATTTTTATATTTAAACAGAGGCTGATGACCGATATAAGCAGGGGATATTCTCATTAACGAATTAAACCTTGTACATTTTTTCGTTAGCTCCCCCACGAACTTCTTTTTGTTTGAGGCGTCATTGTCATTTATTTCTGCAAACTCTGTAAATAAATCATTCACTTTGTTCAACCACTTAACAGTTTCCCCTTCGTCTTTGCCTTGTAAAGTTTCTAATTCCAAGTTATCTAGTAAGCTACCGGCTCTATCTACCAAGTTTTTGTCAACGTTTTTTCCCCTCTGGATAATGTCGTTCGGAAACGCATATTTCAAAACCTCAAAATAAGCCTTTATAGCCGTAAATAGTGCATCGCGTGTATTGGCGTTCAGTTTAAAGCTAATTGTACTTACATCTTCTATTTTCTTCGACCAACGCGCAGCGTCTTCATTCTTAGAGTTGTTGTATCCGTCGTTGTTCTTTTCTTTCTATTCTTAGATCCTGACATAATAATCACCCTTTTATATATAGTTTGCGTTTATAAATTTATAAAACAAGCTTGCTACATATCAAGATCATATGATAAATTTTGTTAATTTTGACGAAAAAAACATCTAAAACACAGATATAACCTATGAGCACATCATGCGAAGAAAAAGTGCAGATGTGTTTTTGCTTTTATATATCCTCGTCTTTTATATACTTACAAACCACTCCGAGAAATTCCCCGGAGTTATTTTATATTTAAATTTATTAAAACTATACAAAAATTATCTAAAAAACTAAAAATATATTTCCAAAAAAAATTACAAAAAGTTTAAAAATAGTACTTGTTATTTGTATTAATTTGTCATATAATGTCTATAGAAATCATGTATATTCGAGATGTGTTGTATAGATTATATATATTTTGCGTGTGAATATGATTTGAATTTAGTTATATTGATATTTTGTTTGGGGTTGAGTTAGTAAAAAATCATGATAGAATTTAGAAACGTTGTTAAAGTTTATAATAAAAATAATAGAGCACTAGAGGGTTTAAATTTAAAAATACCGGACGGACAATTTTTGTTTGTAGTTGGGGCTTCGGGTTCCGGGAAAAGCACTATGTTGAAAATTTTAACTAAAGAAGAAGATTGCACTACCGGAAAGATTTACGTAAATGGTGTAAATTTGAATAATATTCCAAAAAGAAAAATCCCGTATTATAGACGAAGTCTTGGGATTGTTTTTCAGGATTTTAGATTAATTGAAAAAATGACGGTCTATGATAATGTAGCTTTCGCTATGCACGTAATCGGGGCTCATCCCAGGGAGATTGAGTCGCGCGTAGATTATGTTTTGAATTTGGTTGACCTTCGCAGAAAATCTCGGAGCAAAGTATGTGAATTGTCAGGTGGCGAAAAACAAAGAGTAGGCCTGGCAAGAGCTCTCGTGAATAATCCCGGCATAATAATAGCGGACGAGCCTACAGGAAACATAGACCCCGAGATGTCTTATGATATTGTGAACTTGCTGAGTAATATTAACAAGTGCGGGACGACTATTATAATGGTCACGCATGATATTTCGCTTGTAAAAATGTTCAATTACAGAGTAGTAGAGTTGTCTAACGGAGTGCTGAGAAACGACACGGATAATTTAACACATACGGAGGAAGTAGTTTAAATGGGATTTCAGTCTATAAAATACTGCCTAAAAGAAGGTTTAAAAAACGTTTGGGCGAATAACATCATGTCTTTGGCTTCGATTATAGTCATGGTTTGTTGCATGATATTAACAGGAAGCGCGATATTGTTATCCACAAATTTAACACGTGCTTTAAAGTCTGTTGAACATCAAAATAGCGTAAAAGTGTTTTTAACAAAAAAAACCAATTCTGTTGAAATAGCACAAATAGAAGAGCAAATCAAGCAAGTTCCTAATGTAATAAAATGCGAATATTACTCAAGTGATCAAGCATCTGCCCAATATAAAGAAGTCCTGGGAGATTTATACGAGATTTTGCAAGAATCCGGCAATCCGTTCCCGGAAGCTTTTCACGTTAGTATGGAAGATTTTTCGTTATATGACCAGACTGTAAAGAAGCTTGAAAGTATCAAAAATGTAGAATCTGTGAGTGACAGGAGCGAAACCGCCAGACGGCTTTCAGAATTAAACAGATTGATAAGTACTGCTGGACTATGGACGGTTTGCGCACTGGCGATCGTGTCAATATTTATTATTTCAAATACTATTAAATTGACCATTCACAATAGACGCCTTGAGATCAGTATCATGAAATCTGTCGGTGCGACAAATATGTTTATATGTACTCCGTTTATTGTCGAAGGCGTGGTCATAGGCCTGTTATCAGCTATAGTTTCGAGTGTGATTTTAGATATTATTTACAAAAGTTTTATAGATGTTTTGGGCGGTATTATCAGCTTTCAGGGATTTTATACGAGAAATATTTTCTGGGAAGTTCTGAAATATTTTTCAATTGCAGGCGTTTTCATAGGGATTCTCGGAGGCCTGGTATCTATCAGGAGATATCTGAAAAAAGAAGGTGTCAGCATTGTATAAAAACAACAAATATATAGACAAGCAAATTTGTACAAGTTTGCTGATTTGCTTGTGTTCGACCATAATGAGTCCGAGTACAGTTTCGGTTAACATTACAAAAGATAATATAGTAGAATACAAACAGAAACAAAACGAACTCATAAAACAAAACAAAGAAAAAATTAAAGATATCAGAAACACGGTAAAAAATATCAAAGATGAGAAGAAAAACAAGCTTGACATAGACAATAAAATTGCACATGTAAAAAAAGAAATTGATGAAACAAATGTGTACATATCAGAGTTGAGTTCGCAGATCCGTGAGCTTGAGATTCAAATCGAAGAAACTAAACAAATCATTAAAGAGAAAATTGAATTATTGAAAGAAGCGCTGGTTTCTATTTATGTTGCCGGTGACACGATGGCTATTGATATTATTCTTGGCGCAAAAGACTTCAATGATTTCCTTGACAAGGCCGATATTGTACGGTCCGTCAGCGGTACCATAAAAGAACTCATAGACAGCTTAAAAGAGTACATCGGCAGTCTCGAAACTAAGCAGAATCGCGTTCTTGAGATTAAAGAACATGAAAAAGCTGAGCTTAAAAAGTCTGAGGCCAGTCGTGCAGAGTTACAGAAATTATTTGAAGAAAGCGAAAAATTATTATCAGAGTACGAGAAAACTCAGAAACAGTTTCAGAAAGAAATTGACGAAAACGATAGTGCGATTCGCAAATTAAACGCTGAAATCACGAAATATTATGAAGAAGAGCGTCGCAGAATCGAGGAAGAACGCCGGAAAAACAAAAATTATGTTGAGCCTGTGGTTGACACAAGTAATTTTGTGTGGCCGGTGCCTGGTTACAGTAAAATAACTTCGTATTTTGGCGAGAAAACCAACAGAACTCGTCCTCACAACGGTCTAGACATTGCCGGAGCAGGAGTGTACGGTGCCCCTGTTGTAGCTGTGACCGCCGGAACTGTCATAGCTGTAAATTCCGTGGTTGACGCAAACGGCCAAGGTGGCGGCGGTTACGGAAAGTATGTCATGATTGCACATGGCAATAAGATTTCGACTCTGTACGGCCATCTTAGCGTAGTTTCGGTTTCCAAAGGTCAGAAAGTAACCAAGGGTCAGACTATTGGAAACGTTGGTAGTACAGGATTTTCGACAGGACCCCACTTGCATTTCGAAGTAAGAATAGATAACATAAGAAAAGATCCGCTGGCTTATGTAAATGTACCCGGTTCCAAAAAAGTAAAAAAACCGGAAGTTAGCATTAAAAATCCCGAACCGGTTGAACCGATTACAAATAAAAATTCACAAAAAACTTCTATAGCCGGATAAATGTGGGAAATTTGGAGGAGATTTTGTATGAATTTGTTTAGCAAGAAAATCTCGTTAGGAACATCACTTGTGATAACTTTTCTGATAGCTTCTATAATGTACGCGTTGGCATATAAAATCTCTTTGAACAAATTTAATAATTTAGTATCTTATGCACAAGAAAAGCAAAAAATGTATGGTGATTTGAGCGAAATTGACTATATAATTCGTAACGAATATATAGACAGCGTTCAGGAATCTTCGATTTTAAGTAATTTATATACGGGATATATTAATGGTGTAAACAACAAAAATTGTCGGTTATTTACGCGTGAGAATTACGAAAAGTATATTTTTGATAGAAAAAACAATCACAACAAAATTATTTCAGAAATAATTAACAATACGGGTTATATAAAGTGCTCGACATTGGGTAAAAATTCCGGCGACGAGTTCATAAAATCTGTAAATTCGCTGCGAAACAATGACATTTTTAACATAATTATAGATTTAAGAAATAACCAAAATGGTGAAATTGACGAAGTTTTCAAGATTTTGAAATTTTTAGTGCCGTCAGGGAATTTGGTCTACAGTATTCTAAAAGACGGTACAAAAGAGGTTGCATGTGAATCTCACAGCGAAACCGAAATTAATAATTTAAAATTCGTGGTGCTAATAAATAATAATACTGAGGGTGCGTCTGAAGTTTTAGCATCCGGATTACGTGATGATTTAGACGCTAAGCTTGTCGGAGAGCAAAGCGTTGGTTGTGCAGTTCGACTAAAAACCACCGAAATATCCGGGGATCATATGTTGATTTTTCCGGATGCCATATACGTAACTTCAAAAGAAAATAATTTTTATGGTATAGGCTTAAATCCTGACGAAAGTTTTATTATGAATGATGAACACAAAAAATTATACGAAACCGGAGATTTAGTGTATTCTGACGATGAGCATCTTGAAATTGCATTGAATTTGTTATGTGGTTAAAGAAATTTTTGAACAAAATTATAGATTTTGTTTATCCAAGAAAATGCTACTTATGTAATAAAATCATAATTAAACCCGATGAATTTTTGTGTGATTATTGTAGCAAGAATTTGAAAATAAATACAAAAATTAGAGTTTTGAATCACCAAAATAATATAATTTGCATATCTCCATTTGAATATTTTGGAAATATCAGAAATTCTATTCGTAGATTTAAGTTCCATAATTACAAGTATTATTCAGAATTTTTTGCGAAAATTATTGCGAGCGAGCTACAAAAAATCAATATCAAGAATTTTGATTACATATGTTATGTGCCACTTACCAAAAGTCGTCAAAATATTCGTGGTTTTAATCAAGCAGAACTTTTGGCAAAAGATATTTCCAAAATACTTCATATTCCATGTCTGAACGCACTTAGAAAAATCAAAAATACTAAAACTCAACACGAATTAAAATTAAGCGAAAGAACTGTTAATGTTTTAGGCGCTTTTGATATAAATTCCGATGTAAATATTCAAAATAAAAATATTTTGCTTTGCGATGATATTACGACTAGCGGAAATACACTTCTGGAATGCGTTAAAATTTTGTTAAATCATAATGCGAATAGCGTGACTTGTTGTACTATCGCAAGATCTAGAAATTGATTTATTTCCCAACGCAAAATTGTGAAAAAATTTTGTTTATTATTTCTTCGGTTGCGTTCTCACCGGTTAATTCCATTATTAAATTTATAGAATCGTGAATTAATACTGTTATCGCATCAAAAGTTATTCCTGAATTAATATCAATAATAATGTTTTTTAATAATACTTTAATTTTCTTGATAATTTCCAGCTGCCGTTCGTTAGAAATTATTGATTCTGATGGATCTAAATCTACAAGACCTATAATATTTTCAATTGATTTTTGCAGTTCTTCGAGGCCTGTACCGTTTATAGCCGAGAAATTTATTATATATTTTGAATAATTTAATAATAAATTTTTGTCTATTTTAGAATCTAAATCAGTTTTGTTTAGAATAATTATAGTTCTATTTTTATCACATTTTTCTAGCAAATTTAAATCGTAATTATCTAAATTTTTGCTAGAATCTAATATATATATAATGATTTCTGAAATATTTATAGAATTTTTTGCTTTTTCTATGCCAATTTTTTCTATAATATTGTCAGTTTCACGAATGCCGGCGGTGTCTTGCAACATAATTGGAATGTCGCCAATCATAATATTTTCTTCGATAATATCTCGCGTGGTGCCCGGTATATCGGTAACTATCGACTTCTCGCTTCCGGTAAGTAAATTCATAAAAGTTGATTTTCCAACATTTGGTTGACCGATAATCACTGACTTTACGCCCTGTTTTAAAACACTACTGTTATCGTAGTTTTTTATCATATTATCAATTGTATTCTTAATATTTTCTAAATCTAAAATTAATTGGTTTTTATTTATATCTATAATTTCTTCGTCCGGGTAATCCGACCACACTGACAATTGTGCACAAATTTCTACTAATTTTTCTTTTATTTTGTTAATTTTTCTAGTGACTATCCCATCTTTTTGATTAAAAGCTATGAGATTCGCGCGTTCACTCTTCGCAGAAATTATATCCATGACGGCTTCTGCTTGCGATAAATCTATTTTGTTGTTCAAAAATGCACGCTTCGTAAATTCACCGGGCTCGGCAAGTCTTGCACCGGCATCTAAAACAGCTCGCAAAACTTGTCTCGTTACAAAAAGCCCTCCGTGACATGAAATCTCTACAACATTCTCGCCTGTATAACTATGTGGAGCACGATAAATCAGTACAACCGCTTCATCTATAAATTTATTGTTTTTTATGATTTTACCGTATTTTGCGTGGTAACCCTTGAGATCTAGTATACTCGTGTTTTTATTGAACGGCACGAAAATTTTATTTACGATTTCAATTGATTTTTCGCCGGAAACCCGTATCACTCCTATGCCGCCTGTCCCACGGGGCGTAGATATAGCAGCTATCTCATTCATGTTTTTTACTCCAAATTCGTGTGATTTTATAAATAATTTGCTCTCTTAATACTTCAAGAGAGCATGTTTTTTTTAATTTTTATAGTCTGATGTCGGAATTTCTGAAGCCGCTGAAAAATTATAATTTACATTTGGATTTTCATTGGTTGGCGCTGAATCTTCAGGATGATTGTCAAAATAATTTTCGTCCATCTGGAAATATTTGTTGTATTTATCGTATTTGCTGTAATTATCATAATCAGCATAGTTGGTGTCAGATGTGCTGAACTCCGGCTTTTTGTAACCGTAACTATTTTCCGGACGTTCACGGTAACTTGATCTGGAATAACTATTACTATAATTACTATACGAATCGTATCTATTCATATCTTTGCGGGTGTTATAACTATAGCCGCGTGAGTCGGTATAATCAGGTTTCCTACCGGAATAATTATTATAATTATGTTCATGATATGGTCTGCGTTCATATTCATCTGCGTACGAATCACCAAATGGCTCGTCGGAGTTTTCGGCAGAAGTCATATATCCTACGGTTTTCTGGGTCATAAAGTCAGGTGCAATCACGACATATCTTACGCGATCGGTACCCTCGGACCAAGATCTAACCCCACGAATCTTGTCCACTGCCATGTGAATAACCATACGATCATAGGATTTCATCGGTTCCAAAGAAATTGGTTTACCATGTCTATAAACTTGTTCAGCGATGTTTTTACCTAAAGCCATAAGAGTTCTACGTCTGTTTTCTCTATATTCGCCGGCTTCAAGTCTAACTCTGCAAAATCTGGAATCTTCATGACAAGAGTCATTTGCTATCAGACCACACAAATATTGCAAAGAATCTAAAACTTCGCCATGTTTACCTAACACAAACGAAACGTCTACGCCACCGTCCATTTTAATTTCACAATATTCATTTTCTTCATTAAGAATATTCACTGATAAACTTGACAGGCCCATGTCCGGTAAAATCTTTTTTAGAAAACTTACTGCTTTTTCTGCGGGTGTTTGTTTTATAGTTGCTTTAATTTGTGCCATTTTGCCTCCAAATACTCCGAAAAGTCCTGTAGACGGTTGTTGAATAACTTCAAAATCTATATTATTTTCGTTTTGACCAAGAGTTTTACACGCTTTTGCTTTCGCTAATTCTACTGTTTCTTCTGACAATATTACTTCTTTTAACATTGTAAATTTACCTCCAAAAAATCATAAATAATAATTAACTTCATTCATATTTTTACATTTTATTTTTATTTTACTCTCGTGTTCTTTTGGTAATCTCATCGCGTGCCTCCTTTGGCTCTTTCTGCTCTTCCTCCAAATCACGAGTGCATATTACCAGAGCTTCTTGATTTTCCAGAAGCGCCAGTCTTGCAGCTTCGTTCTGTGCGTTTATACTATATATATTATAATATTTATTTAACAAAATACTTTGGATCGCACCAAATATAGAATTCAAAAACCAGTATAGTCCGACCGCGGCGGGGACTGTGTACGCAAAATAAGTCATTATAAGAGGCGTACTGTACGGCAAAAATTTCATGCACCCTTCAGCCTGGACTTGTGTACCGGAACTTTTCTGGGTAACATATATAGTCAATATCGAACTTAACAGACACAATACCGGTATAATCCATACAAATTCCGTAAACTTCGAATTGTTCGGACGGCTCAGTAAATTAATACCAAAGAAATTAAATCCGTGACTATATTCTTCTATATCATCAAATTCTTCTTGAGTAAACATTGTAAGTTTATGTTTTATAGAATTAAAATTTCTAACCAGATGCAATTGCTCGTAATTCTTAACATTGTTGTTTTTTAGCTCTGAAAACTCTGGGGTTTCCGATAAAACTTGCACTGCTTGGGATACTTTCTGAGAATCTATATGTAACGTATTTTCGAGTGGTTTGACAACTGCTCCTAAAATTCCGCTCCATAATATTAACGGCAATATCATTGTCGAAAAACAACCGGCCATAGGATCTATGCCCTCTTTTTCGTACAGTAAAGCTTTTTCTTCGTTATATTTTTTTGGATTTTTTTCGTATTTTTTACGTAATTCCTGGTCTTTTATATTTATTTTAGCCGTAAGTGCCATAGTTCTTTGGCGTTTTATAGCAATAGGAATCATTAAAATATTTATTAATAATACAAACAAAACTATAGCTAATGCATAATTACTTACAGCGTCAAAGAAAAACCATAATACGTATCCAAAAATTTTTCCCAGAAAATCAAATATAGCGCCCAAAACTAAGATCTCCTCTTCCTGATTATTTGCCTGTTTTAATTAGTTTTTTCAGTTTAAACTCGTTAGGAACCGGGTCGTATCCGGATTTTGTACTAAATGGTGTACATCTTAAAATTCTAAAAATTCCTAAAAGTATTCCTCTGAGTACCCCGAATTTTTGTATAGCTTCGTACGTATACTCTGAACATGTCGGAACGTACCTGCAACATGGTTTCTTTAACGGAGATATAAACTTCATGTAAAACTTTATAATTTTTAACATCATATTTTTTACAGTTCTTTTAATTACTCTTATCACTTATTCTCACCATATTAAGTCTCCTGAATTGATATTGCATATCTCGCAAAATATTCTGTGTTTTTAACTCTACGGTCTTTTCTCGCGCCACAAAAACAATATCATTTCCGATAAGCAAATTTTTTTCAATTTGTGCATATGCCGCCCGAATAATCCGACGGCATCTATTTCTCTGAACCGCATTGCCAATCTTTTTTGTAGTCGTTATTCCAATGCGATTTGTCTTAAATCTACTCTTTAGTACATATGTAACAAGACCGGGAGAAGCAGCGTATTTACCTTTGGAATAAACACGTTTAAAATCTTTGTTCTTATTTAAAGTAACCAATTTCCCCATTTTTGCTTCTCTTTCTTTGTCTGATTTATATTAATTTTTAAAGAGTTCTGCTCAAATTTAATTTCTGTAAAAAAATTAATGAGTTAATCTTTGTCTTCTTTTAGCTCTTCTGCGAGCCAGAACTTTAATACCGTTGCTTGTTGACATTCTTTTACGGAAACCATGCTTCTTTTTTCTGTGAAGCTTGCTCGGCTGATATGTTCTAAGCATCTTTTGTTGCCTCCTAAGTTAAATTTATTACGAAAAAACCGTATTCCACAATATTTTATCACAATTTGAGTATTAAATCAAGAATTTGGGAAAATATTGTTGTTTTTGCACATTACATAATTCATTATAATTCATAAAAATATTTATGTCAACCGGTATCAGATACTAATTCTCGTCATATTAACATAAAAAAAACAAATATTTTTTTGTGAAATATAAATATATTTTGCGCGATATCCTGTCCGGTTTTATTAAATAATTATATTAATATTATTACAAAAACTCAAACCCGGATAAACTTAATTATCCGGGCGTTAAAACTAATTATATAAAATTTTAATTTATTTCTATGATCTGTTTACCGGAGTCAGATTCGGCAACATGAGGCACATGCAACTCAAGCACTCCGTCTTCAAGTGTAGCAGTTATATCATCTTTTGTTAATTTTTCATTAACCTTAAAGCTGCGTGAATAACTTTCGCTACTACGTTCGTGAAGAACATAATTTTTCTCGTCATCAGACTCGTCAACTTGTTTTTGTTTCGAAGCAGATATACTTAATATACCTTTTTCAAGAGAAATTTCAATATTCTCTTTTTTCATACCTGGCATCTCAATAGTATAAACTGTTTCGGTTTCTTTTTTTTCGATATCCGTTTTCATACCGGAAAGGCCGGAATTTGAGAACATTCTTTCAAACGGCGAACGAAATAAATCAAAATTATCTGGATAAGACATCAATAAAGACATAATAACTACCTCCTCAAAAATTATAACTTCCGCAAGATACTTTAAATCTTGCACTATTATTATAATACTTCCAAAAGAAAATATCAAAATTATTTTTTAATTATCATCGTTTTCAGATATCGCTTCTATATACTCTACAATTTTTCCTACAGTTATATTACTGAGATCATTTTCTTCTGTTTCTTCTGGAAACTCAAAATCTATTTCAAACTCTGATTCTATCGCGGAAACTAAATCTATAATATCTAACGAATCTAGCCCTAAATCTTCAGCTAAAGTCATGTCCGGCGTTATCTCAATATTATTACTTATAGAGCACGCATCACGTAAAACCCCCGCTAATCTTGTAAAAATATCGTTTTCATATGTATTCTCTAAAGAATCCATTTTTGTTCCCCCTTTCTAAATATTATGACAGAAAAATCTTATATATAGATATATTGTTTGTCAATATGTGTTTTAATTTAGACGGGCGG